>CALKXZ010000352.1 GCA_938003775.1 uncultured Granulosicoccus sp.
GCGAAAGCCTCTTCACCCCAGGGGTACCAGTTGACCGGGTTATGCGCATGTTGAAGCAGGTAGGGTGAAGCCTCGGTTATCAGCCGGTTAATGTACTGTGGCGAACCGTCGCTGAACAGGTGCTCGGTGCGCGGTTCGTAGGCCTCGCCCAGCGCCGTGTACGCGGCGATAAGCTCGGCTGTGAGTGTGGCGTCACTGTTCATGGCAACTATCGGTCGGTTGCGGTTGGTGTCGTCAGGCCCGGTTTGCTGGGCGTTAGTTGTATGGGCAGTTACGGTCACAGCCAGCGCCAGACAGGTCGCAACGGCAATGGGTGGTAAGCGCAGGCGTGTTAGCGGCACGGGTATCTTCTCTGTTGGCATCAGACGGTGGTAGTGGCCCACACTACACCAGTTACAGATACCGAGCGTCTCTGCAATGACCCTAGTAATTACAGTGGCAATTACCGAGGCAATTACCGAGGCAATTACCGTGGCGGCACCTGTGCCGTATACTGTCACACCACCGTTGGGTTGTCTTTTCAATGGATTACCCGCTTGACCGCCCATTTATTAGCACAGCTTAAGAGCGCGACATGTTTGACAATTTAAGCGAGCGGCTTGGCCGCACCATCAAGAATTTGCGAGGTCAGGGTCGCCTGACCGACGACAATATTAAAGACACACTGCGTGAAGTGCGCATGGCCTTACTGGAGGCCGACGTTGCATTGCCGGTTGTCAAGCAGCTTGTTGACGCGATTCGTGACAAGGCGATGGGTCAGGAAGTTATCGGCAGCTTATCGCCGGGGCAGGCTTTCATTAAGGTTGTGAATGACGAGCTGGTGTCGGTGATGGGCGACAACGCAGCACCGTTGAATTTATCGACTCAGCCACCGGCCGTTATATTGATGGCGGGTCTGCAAGGTGCAGGAAAAACTACCACAGTGGGTAAGCTTGCTCGGCGGCTCAAAGAGCGGGACAAGAAAAAAGTCATGGTGGTCAGTTGCGACGTTTACCGACCTGCCGCTATCAAGCAACTGGAAACACTGGCAAGCAGTGTCGATGCGATCTTTTTTGACAGCTCAACAGACCAGTCGCCTGTGGCTATTGCGCAGGCCGCGATAGATGCCGCCCGTAAGCAATTGATTGATGTATTGCTGGTTGATACGGCTGGTCGACTTGCCATTGATGAAGAGATGATGGCGGAGATCAAACAATTACATACAGCGACCCAGCCAGTTGAAACGCTGTTTGTGGTGGACAGTATGACCGGTCAGGATGCGGCCAACACGGCCAAGGCGTTTGGCGAGGCGCTACCGCTAACAGGTGTTGTGCTGACCAAGACCGACGGTGATGCTCGTGGTGGTGCCGCGCTGTCGGTGCGCGTTGTCACCGGCAAACCCATCAAGTTTATTGGCGCTGGGGAAAAAACCGATGCGCTGGAAACCTTTCATCCAGAACGTATCGCCTCACGCATTCTGGGTATGGGTGATGTCGTTTCACTGGTAGAAGAAGTCACTGCCAAGGTTGATCACAACAAGGCAGAGAAATTTGCCAACAAGATGAAGAAGGGTAAAAACTTCGACTTTAACGACTTAAAAGATCAGCTCGAGCAAATGGCTAATATGGGTGGCATGGCGGCACTGATGGATAAGATGCCAGGCATGGGTAATGTGCCGGATGCCATGAAAGCTAAAATGGACGACAAGCAGTTTGTGCATATGATTGCGTTGGTCAATTCTATGACTCCGCAGGAACGAAAATACCCAGCCATATTGAAGGGATCACGTAAAAAGCGTATTGCTGCCGGAGCAGGTCTGCAAGTGCAGGACCTTAATCGTTTGGTGAAGCAGCATCAACAAATGGCCCGTACCATGAAAAAAATGAGTAAGGGCGGTATGGCCAAAATGATGCGCGCTATGAAAGGTCAGATGCCACCGGGAATGGGTGGGCCTGGCGGTCTAGGCGGTATGTGATTGATCTGCAGCGCAGCATGATTGACGCGCGCATTTAGAGCCACACTGACACAGAGCTGGGCCAGTGCCCTGTGCTAAATAAGCCAAGTGTGGCTCAATAAAGCGCTTTGTCGTCGCTGGTCTCTGTCTTTAGCGTTTTGCTCGCACGCCATGTGGCGACATCTACCAACCAAGTATCGGGCCGGGCATCTGAAGGCATGCGCCAGTCACTGCGCGGAGACAACGCCACATTACCCACCTTAGGGCCATCAGCGGTACAAGAGCGCTTAAACTGATGTGTGAAAAAACGACGTATAAAAACACTGATCCAGTGTTTAAGCGCCTCATCATCGTACTGTGATTCATTAAACGCCACACGTGCAAGATCCAGTATGCGTGCGGGTCGCGCACCGTGCCGCACCAGGTGATACAGGAAAAAATCATGTAGCTCGTAAGGACCAATGTGTTCTTCAGTTAGTTGGGCGATCTGGCCATCGGCATTCGCCGGTAACAGTTCTGGCGAGATGGGCGTGTCAAGTATCGCGAACAGGGTTTCGCGCAAGCTATCTTGGTCGCTCCACACACTGGCCCGTTCATTAGCAACCCAACGAATGACAAACTGGATCAGTGTTTTCGGTACACCGGCATTAACATCGTACATGGCAATATGATCACCAGCATAGGTGGACCAGCCCAGTGCTTTTTCGGACAAATCACCAGTGCCAACAACCAACCCGCCGTGTTGGTTGGCCTGTGTCATTAACAACAACGTGCGTAATCGTGCTTGAACGTTTTCTAGCGTGACATCCCCCATTTCCGGATACTCTCGCAATCGCGTCAACAGTTGGTCCACGCTACCCACATCGGTGGCGGACGGGTGATTGATGGCGCCGAGCACCGTGCGACTGGCCTCTGAGATGCTGACTTGAGAAAAGCTGGCACCTAACGCTTGAGCCAGTGCTTCGGCGTTATCTCTTGTGCCTTCGCTGGTGCCAAAGCCTGGCATGGTCACACACAACAAGTCGCTTCTGGGCTGTGCTTGTAAGTCCAATGCGGCCGCAGCAACCAGGGCCGCCTGGGTTGAGTCCAACCCACCAGAGACACCTAAGATTAGCTTCGGCTTGCCGATGGCCGCCATGCGGGTCGCCAGTGCATTGGATTGAATTTCGAACATTTCCCAGCAACGTGATGCCAGAGTCTCAGGATCCCGGGGTAAAAACGGGGTACGTGAGACTTGGCGTACCAGAGACTCGGCCTGCTTGGATTCGAAGCTGATGCACCGTATGGGCTGCTGGAATTCTCGAGCGCAGTCACCAAATGTGGTTGTTGAGCGTCTTTCAAACGACAGTAGTTCAAGGTCAACGTCCTGCACGATCAACTGCCCAGTGCGCTGAAATCGTTGTGACTGCACTAACACATGACCGTTTTCGCAAATAAACGCATCGGCATCGAAGCTAACATCGGTAGAGGATTCACCCGGTCCTGCAGCAACGTATACGTAGGCGCATTTTCCGCGATCTGATGCTGCACGCGCCAGAAGGCGGCGCAGTTCAGCCTTACCGATGGTGAAGTTAGACGCGGATAGATTGCAGACAACAGTAGCACCGGCTGACACCTGAAAGCTGCTTGGTGGATTCTGTACCCACATGTCCTCACAAATTTCAACACCCAGAGTGAATTCTGGTAGTGAGCTTTCGAATAACAGGTCCAGACCAAATGCCGCTTCGTGCCGGCCAATACGCACTGTGGCGTTGGGTGTAACATCGAAGCCTGCACGAAACCAGCGTGCCTCCTCGAACTCTCGGTAGTTGGGCAAGAACGCCTTGGGTACCATGCCCAATAGCTTGCCTTTGTGAATAACCGCGGCGCAATTATACAGTCCATGGTTGAAGCGAACCGGCAGGCCCACAATAGCGACAGGTTCCAGGGATTCACCGGCGTCGATCAGCGCACTCAATGAGGCCTCGCAAGCATCGAGCAATGTGGTGTTCAGGCTCAGATCGCGAATACTGTAACCACTTAAACACAGTTCGGGAAACACCAGTGCATTGGCGCCAGCCCTGTCAGCTTCGCGCCATAAAGCCAGCGTTCTTTCCCGATTGGTGTCTATATCGGCAACTGTGGTGGCCGGTATAGCGGCCGCAATTCGAGCATATCCTTTCATACCACCAGTATAAGTGTGCTGGGGTGGTTTTATCGCTCTTGGTCTAATTGCGCGAGACCCAGATGTGTGCGTAAAGCACCTAAAAGTTGACTTATTCCGCGTATTCACGTTTCCTGTGACTACATTCAAACACGGTGATGCAATAACGATGAGTACGCCAGTGGCAGAACTAAACCCGCAAGAGTCCCCATCCGCTGAGCTTCAAGCGGTAAGCAGTTGGCTTGAACAGTTGCACGGTGCGCTAAGCCAGGCCGATGCCAAAGCGGCCTCGATGCTGTTTGAGGCCGAGGGGTTTTGGCGTGACATGATCAGTTTTACCTGGAATATCACCACCCTGGAGGGGCGTAAGGCCATCGAAGACATGCTCAGCGCTTGCGTGGTGGCGGTGGCACCGAGTCGTTGGCAGGTCGAGGAGCCGCCAACCGAAGCTGGCGGCATTATCGATGCCTGGATTACCTTCGAGACGGCCGTTGGCCGCGGTCGGGGTCATCTACGCTTGCGCGAAGGAAAGTGTTTTACGCTGTTGACCACGCTGGTTGAATTGAAAGGTCATGAAGAGAGTCAAGGCCCTGGCCGACCGCAAGGTGTTGTTCACGGTGCTGATAAAACGCGCAAGAGCTGGGCTGAGGCACGAGCTGAGGAGCTATCGACACTGGGTTTCGATGAGCAGCCCTACTGTGTCATTGTTGGTGGCGGTCAAGGTGGTATTGCACTGGGTGCGAGAATGCGCATGCTGGGAGTGCCCACCATTATTGTTGAGAAAAACGAACGACCTGGCGATAGCTGGCGCAAGCGCTATAAATCGCTTTGTCTGCATGATCCAGTGTGGTACGACCATTTGCCGTATATCCCATTCCCTGAACATTGGCCGGTGTTTGCCCCCAAGGACAAACTCGGTGACTGGCTTGAGATGTATACCCGCGTTATGGAGCTGAACTACTGGGGTGCAACCCAGTGCCAAAGCGCTGAGTTCGATGAGGCAAGTAAAACCTGGCGAGTCGTTGTCGAACGCGATGGTAAAGAGATTGTACTAAGACCCACTCACCTCGTTATGGCCACGGGCATGTCCGGGCGAGCCAACATTCCCAAGTTGCCGGGGCAGGCGAAATTTAAGGGTGAAATACAGCATTCAAGCCAGCATCCTGGGCCGGATCAATACGCAGGCAAGAAGGTGGTGGTCATCGGATCAAATAACTCGGCGCATGATATCTGTGCTGCGTTGTGGGAGAACGGCGCTGACGTGACAATGATTCAGCGCAGCAGCACGCATATCTGCAAGTCCGATACGCTGATGGAGCTGGCATTGGGTGACCTGTACTCAGAGAAAGCGCGTGCCAATGGTATTGATCACCACAAGGCTGATTTAATATTTGCCTCAGTGCCCTATCGGATTCTGCCAGCGTTCCAGATTCCCGTGTACGAGGAAATGGCCAAACGCGATAAGGATTTATACGACCGGTTGGAAAAGGCGGGTTTTATGCTTGATTTTGGTGAAGATGGTTCGGGCCTGTTTGTTAAATATTTACGTCGTGGCTCGGGCTATTACATTGATGTGGGTGCTTCAGAGTTGGTCGCAGACGGTAAGATCAAACTTAAGTCGGGTGTGTCGGTGGCAGATTTCAAAGCCAATACGGTGGTGTTTGATGATGGTAGCGAGCTGGAGGCTGATCTACTGGTGCTGGCAACCGGCTACCAATCTATGAACGGTTGGGCGGCTGAACTGATTAGTCAGGATGTGGCAGATAAGGTCGGCAAGTGCTGGGGACTGGGTTCGGATACGCAGAAGGACCCCGGTCCTTGGGAAGGTGAGCTACGCAACATGTGGAAGCCAACGCAGCAGGAAAACCTGTGGTTTCACGGTGGTAATTTGCATCAGTCTCGTCATTACTCACAATTTTTGTCCCTGCAAATTAAGGCAAGGATGGAAGGTATTGACACGCCCGTTTATAAGATCCCGGATGTTCACCATTTGAGTTAATGTTAATCTGCTGAGTAATGATTATGGAATTCTCAGCGCTATCATTGCTGGCAGTCTTTTTAACGGGGCTCCTCGGTGGTCTGCATTGTGCCGGTATGTGTGGCGGTATTGTCAGTGCGCTGGGCATGTTGCAACAACGAACAACTAAACAGTTTGCGAATCAGTCTGTTGGCATACCCGTGCGATTTAAGTCAGTTACACAGTATGCGGCTGCAGGCCCGGCTCGGGGCCTGCATCAACACAATGGTTCAACCACTGGTGTGCCAACTGCGCTAAAAACCGTTTCGCTCTACAACCTTGGACGAATAAGTACTTATACGCTGCTGGGAGCGCTGGCAGGTGGCGTGGGGTCAGTCGCCTGGCTAATGCAGTCTGTTCTGCCGATTCAGCAAAGTGCCTTTCTTTTGAGCAACGTGATACTGATCCTGATGGGTTTGTATATCGTGGGTGTGAAGCGCATCGGTGCTATAACTGATTCACTTGGCTTGCCTGTCTGGAAGTACATCAAGCCTATTGCCACCGCACGTCTGGGTAGAACCGGCTCATTTAATTCACTACTCGCAGGCTCCTTGTGGGGGCTGGTGCCTTGCGGCATGGTCTACGCGGTGTTAAGTGCAGCACTGGTGTCAGGAAGCGCTAAACAGGGTGGTTTGCTTATGTTGGTGTTTGGCCTAGGTACATTACCAAATTTGATGTTGCTGGGTTTGTCGGGTCAATGGTTGGCACGAGCTAGCCGTAATCAATATATACGTCTGTTAGCGGGGCTAGTGATCATCGGTTTTGGCGTTATGGGTCTCATGCACTGGAGCATGATGATCTCGGATAAGACTACACAGGATGTATCAGCGCTATTCACTGGGTATGCGCAAAGGCTTTTAAGCTAAAGACGACGATGTCACCGATGTTGGTAACCGTGTATGAATACGTAGAGCGACTCAATTATCGCGATTTTATCGCTGTATTGAAGACATTACCGGTATTGCAAGCTGGCAGGTGCCATCGGCCGCTATGCTCAGTTATGTGGGGCGTAGGGGTTAAACACACCCGAAAAGTACAAGATGCTTGACACAATATTGTTGGCAGCACAGTATTTGGGTCATGCCAGTCAAAAATACCTACACTGATTTCTGCCAGTGCGGCCACTGCCCAATTGTGGGTCTCTGTTGGCAGTACTCTGGGCGACACAGTGGCTATCGATCTAACTTGCTGCACTGATTCATGCCGGATCTATTGCTGAAATATGTTCATTGGGTGGATGCCATAAACTACCGACTGGGCAGAATCGTCATGTATTTCATCTTTGTGATGATAGGCATTCTGCTGTGGTCATCACTGTCTAAAACGTTTTTTCTTCCGTCGTTGTGGACGTTGGAAATGGCGCAGTTTGCAATGGTTGTCTACTTTATTCTGGGTGGACCCTACGCAATGCAGCTGGGCGCCAATGTCCGAATGGATTTGTTGTACGGCAGTTGGACGCCTCGTGGTAAGGCCTGGGTTGATGCGTTTACCGTATTGTTTTTGATTTTTTATCTGGGGGTGTTGTTGTACGGTGGTATTGAAAGCCTGGCCTATGCGCTGGAATATACAGAACGCAGTCCGAGTGCTTGGCGACCAAAGATGTGGCCCATTAAGCTGGCCATGTGTGTGGGTATATTCCTGATGCTATTACAAGCGCTGGCGGAATTGGTCAGAGATGTCGCCAGGCTTCGCGGGGTCAGTCTGTAATGCGTTGTGCCCGGGGGATTGTCATAGAACTCGCTACTCATTGGGCTGATCGCTGATGTCGTATGAGCTCATAGCGTTATTGATGTTCTCATCAATGATGTTGATGCTACTTACTGGGCAACGCGTGTTCGCAGCTATAGGTGCCGTGGGTGTTATCGCGGCCCTGACGCTGTACGGAACGGGCGGGTCCGATTTTGCCTTTTCAGCGGCTATGAAACTGATGAAATGGTACCCGCTGTTAACCTTACCCATGTTTATTTTTATGGGCTATGTCTTATCAGAATCCGGTTTGGCCAATGATTTGTATCGCATGTTTCATGTTTGGATGGGGTCGCTTAACGGTGGTCTGGCTATCGGTACTATTGGACTGATGGTGCTTGTCTCCGCCATGAACGGTCTGTCAGTAGCGGGCATGGCCATTGGGGCGACTATCGCACTGCCTGAGTTGCTTAGACGGGGTTACGACAAACGTATGGTTACCGGTGTGGTGCAAGCTGGATCTTCTTTGGGTATTTTGGTGCCACCCTCAGTGGTGCTGGTTCTGTATGCCATGATTGCCAGACAACCGGTCGGTCAGTTGTGGTTAGCAGGTGTATTGCCGGGGTTGATGATGGCTGCGTTGTTTGTTTTGTACATCGCCATTCGGTGCAGGCTTCAACCGGAGTTGGGTCCGGCATTACCCGCAGAGGAGCGGCAAGTCACTCGCTCAGAAAAAATACGACTGTTAGGTGCAGGTGCATTGCCGCTGATTATATTTGCAACCATGATGGTGCCGTTTGTCAATGGTTGGACCAGTCTGGTTGAGAGTTCGGCCATCGGCGCTATGGCGGCATTGATAGCTGCGGTGCTCAAAGGCCGAATGAGTCAAGTTGTCTTTGAAACATCGGTGCGTCAAACGCTGGTAATCAGCTGTATGTTTATGTGGATAATTCTGGCCGCGTTATGTTTCGGTGCCGTCTTTGATGGGCTGGGCGCTGTGCGTGCCATAGAAAATTTGTTTACTGAGCAGCTTGGGCTGAACCCCTGGACCATTCTGATTCTCATGCAGTTGAGCTTCATACTGATGGGTACATTTCTGGACGATACCGCTATGCTGGTTATTGTAGCGCCGTTGTATGTTCCTCTGGTTCAATCCTTGGGTTTTGATCTCATCTGGTACGGTGTTTTGTATACCATGACCACACAAATAGCCTATATGACTCCACCGTTTGGTTATAACCTGTTTTTAATGCGAGCGATGGCGCCACCAGAGGTAACCTTGTCGGATATCTATCGCTCTATTGTGCCGTTTGTGGTGGTCATGGTAATTGGGCTGGCCACTGTCATGCGGTTTCCAGATATTGCATTGTGGTTGCCAGAGACAGTCTACGCAAAATAAGAGGGCATTTACCGGGTATTTACCGGGCATCTGTCGAGTGTTTTTATAGGTTTTTTTAACACAGCAACGTGCGAGCCCGTGTGAGAGAGTCTGATTTCATGTCAGGACGGGTTCGGTATCACCAAGCTAGAGAATTTTTTAGCAGCAATAATTTTTGAGAGTAGTAACACGCAGTAGTAACACACAGTCGTAATAATCGAGTTCAACGGAGATTGACAATGAGTACACGTCGCAAGTTTCTATCAACCGCAGCAGTCGGTACGGCCGCAGTGGGCACCGGTGCCATAATTGGTGCCCCCGCTATCCATGCACAATCAAAAATTAAATGGCGTATGCAGACCTATGCAGGTCCAGCGCTCGCCGAGCATGTTATTAAACCCGCTATTGATTCGTTCAACAAGATCGCTGGCGATGAAATGGAAATAGAATTGTATTTTGCTGATCAGCTCGTACCGACGGGGGAGCTGTTCAGGGCGTTGCAAAAGGGCACCATTGATGCAGTACAGTCTGATGACGACTCCATGGCATCACCCACCGAGGTCACGGTTTTTGGTGGCTATTTTCCGTTTGCCAGTCGTTATTCACTCGACGTGCCGGTGCTGTTTAATCAGTACGGGTTGGGTGAAATTTGGGAAGATGAATACGCCAAGGTGGGTGTTAAGTGGTTGTCTGCAGGCGCTTGGGATCCTTGTCATTTTGCGACTAAAGATCCGATTAGAAGTCTTGATGACTTAAAAGGCAAACGGGTCTTCACCTTCCCAACTGCTGGCAGATTCATGAGCCAGTTTGGTGTCGTGCCGGTAAGTCTTCCGTGGGAAGACATAGAAGTGGCCGTACAGACCGGCGAGCTCGATGGTATCGCTTGGTCTGGTATCACCGAAGACTACACGGTGGGTTGGGCCGATGTGACCAACTATTTTCTGACTAACAACATATCCGGCGCCTGGGCAGGATCGTTCTACGCCAACATGGATAAATATCAGGAGCTACCGCCACACTTGCAAGAGCTACTGAAATTAACGATGGACAGCTCGCACTATTACCGTCAGTGGTGGTACTGGGGTGGAGAGGCAGATTTACGGGTTAATGGTCCGAAAATGGAACTGACCTCCATACCCGACGAAGAATGGGCGACAGTGGAAACTGCGGCGCTGAAATTCTGGGATGAAATTGCAGCGGAATCGGAAACCAAAGCCAAGGTTGTAGAGATATTCAAGCAATACAATGCCGTTATGGACAAAGCAGGTAGGCCTTACCGGTACGGTTGATTCGGTAATGTAAGAATGTCCTTTAGTGTGATCCGGTGACGCACCTGTTCAATCTGGGTGTACTCAGGTGATGCGTTCTATTAATGTCATGTGGTGTTATGAATCATCCCGATTGATGCAGGTGCGTTATGTTTAATTCCAAGTAACTATAAGGTTGTTATGCCCGGAAATCTAACAGTAGATGCGCTCAAGTCAGGCGCCGATGACGGTTCAATTGATACCGTTGTTGCCGTTTTAGTCGATATGCAAGGGCGACTAATGGGCAAACGTTTTCATGTGCGCAACTTTCTTGACAGTGCCATCGAAGAAACACATTGCTGCAACTATCTGTTGGCCACAGACATCGAGATGGCGACGCCAGATGGCTATGCATCCACTAGCTGGTCATCGGGCTATGGTGACTATGTGATGAAGCCAGATTTGAGTACATTACGGCTCACACCCTGGGCAGAGGGTGCTGCCATGGTGCTGTGCGATGTGTTTGATCACCACACACACAAAGCTGTTGCGCATGCACCGCGTGCGGTTCTCAAACGACAGATCGAGCGTTTGGCAGCGCTTGGATTAACATGCTCGGCGGCAACTGAACTGGAATTTTTTGTTTATCGCGAAACCTTCGAGCAGGCACGTGATAAACAGTATCAATCCTTGACTCCTATCAGTGCATACAATGAGGACTATCACATCTTCCAGACAGCCAAGGAGGAGGGTTTGATGCGACCGCTGCGAAACCAACTTTATGCAGCGGGCATACCGGTGGAATGTACTAAAGGAGAGGCTGAGTCTGGTCAAGCAGAGCTTAATATTCGTTACTCGGACGCACTGGATATGGCCGATACACACAGTATTTCCAAGCACGCAACTCGGGAAATTGCACTGTCAGCCGGTTGCAGTGTCAGTTTCGTTGCGAAGATGAATGAGAACACCGTCGGTTCATCCAGCCATATACATCAATCATTACGAACAACCGATGGTAAGCCAGCCTTTTATGACGCCGGGCAGACCTATGGGATGTCGACGACCATGCAGCATTATCTGGCGGGTTTGCTGGAACATGCTCAGGAATGTACGGTATTTCTGGCACCGTATATCAATTCTTACAAGCGTTTTGCAAAGGGCACCTTTGCGCCAACGCGTATTGTTTGGTCTGTTGATAACCGCACAGCGGGTTTTCGTATTGTTGCGCCAGAGTCTGAAAACGTGCGGGTGGAATGCCGGGTTGGTGGGTCTGATCTGAACCCTTATTTGGCTATGGCAGCCCAGTTGGCGGCAGGTATTGCGGGTATAGAGAAACAATTAACCTTGCCCCCTGCGTTCAGTGGCGATGCCTACGCTGACAGTACTACACCACTCATTCCGAGTAACTTGCGTGAGGCCACGGCGGCACTTCACACATCACAGATGCTGCGAAACGCAATGGGCGATGACGTGGTCGACCACTATGTTCGCGCAGCACGCTGGGAACAACAAGAGTTCGACCGGATTGTTACCGACTATGAAATTTGTCGTGGGTTTGAACGCGCCTGATGGGTTTTAGGATATTCATTGCAACCTCAGACTTCGCTATGTACACACCCACACTGATACATCCGACACTGCTGATTCAACCATCATGACATCTGTAAAAACACTTGAATGTATATCCCCTGTCGATGGAAGCGTGTATGCGACACGAGAAACGGTAACAGAAACGCAGGCTTTGGCGAGACTGGATGCTGCGCGTGTTGCGCAGCGAGCATGGTGTATGCGCCCCCTGGCTGAACGCGTTGCGTTAGTCCAAAAAGGCATTGAGTACCTGGGAACGCTGCATGAGGCACTGGTGCCTGAGTTGGCGTGGCAAATGGGTCGGCCGGTTCGTTACGGGGGCGAGTATGGCGGTGTGGTTGAACGGACCACCACTATGGCGCAAATAGCCGCAGAGGCACTTGCGCCCGTGGTAATAGAGAATAGCGATTCTTTTGAACGCCGTATTGAGCGACAGGCTGTTGGCGTCGTTCTAGTCGTTGCTCCTTGGAACTACCCGTTCATGACGGCTATCAACACCGTTGTACCCGCACTGATAGCTGGGAATGCGGTGGTATTAAAACATGCAACGCAGACGTTGCTGGTCGGTGAGCGTCTGGCAGAGGCGTTCCATGCGGTAGGTATCTCACCTGATCTGTTTCAGAATATGTTTTTGGATCATGATCTAACCGCCAAGTTAATCGGTGGTCGGTCTTTTGGGTTCGTCAATTTTACAGGTTCTGTTGCAGGTGGTCGGGCCATGGAGCATGCCGCTGCGGGCACGTTTACCTCATTAGGGCTGGAACTGGGTGGCAAGGACCCTGGCTATGTCATGGACGATGCTAACCTTGACTCAGCGGTTGACACGCTGATTGACGGCGCCATGTTTAATTCTGGCCAGTGTTGCTGCGGTATAGAGCGTATTTATGTGATTGAGTCATTGTTCGATGCGTTTGTCGAGCGGGCTGTGTCTATCGTTTCCGACTATAAGCTTGGAAATCCGCTGGATGAGTCAGTGACACTCGGTCCAATGGCTCACGTGCGATTCGCCGATACGGTCAGGGCGCAGACGGCCGAGGCAATTCATGCCGGTGCTAGAGGTCTGATCGACAGCAACGCCTTTACAGCAGATGATGGGGGTGCTTACCTAGCACCACAGATATTGATTGATGTGGATCATTCGATGCGCGTTATGAGAGAGGAATCCTTCGGCCCTGTTGTTGGTATCATGAGCGTGAAGAATGACGAGCAGGCCCTGGCGTTGATGAACGATAGCGACTTTGGTCTGACAGCTTCACTGTGGACGAACGACACTGACAGAGCAGCGAGCATAGGTCGCAACATTGAAACCGGTACAGTTTTTATGAACCGCTGCGACTATCTTGATCCCTCACTGTGCTGGACGGGTTGCAAGGACACCGGGCGAGGGGCTGGGTTGTCCGTGTTGGGTTATCACAGCGTTACCCGCCCAAAGTCCTACCATCTTAAAAAGTGAGTCGACTAACACCATGCAATTAACTGGTAACTGGCACTACCCAACCCCTATCCGCTTTGGCGCAGGCAGGATCGGTGAGATTGCCGATGCCTGCCGTGCTGTCGGTATAGAAAAGCCATTGTTGGTAACAGACAAAGGTCTGGCAGACTTACCTATCACGCACTCAACGCTTGATCTACTGCATGCCGGTGGTCTAGGTCGTCAAGTTTTCTGCGACGTGGATATGAACCCAACGGGTCAGAATCTTGATGCTGGGTTGGCGGTTTATCGTGCTGGAGCTCATGATGGTGTTGTCGCGTTTGGTGGCGGGTCAGCACTGGATTTGGGTAAAGCCCTGGCTTTTATGGCGGGTCAGACACGACCGGTCTGGGACTTTGAAGACGTAGACGATTGGTGGGCTCGGGCAGATGCTGATGGTATTGATCCGATAGTGGCTGTACCTACAACAGCAGGTACCGGGTCTGAAGTTGGTCGCGCGTCGGTACTGACCAATGCCGATACGCGTGAAAAAAAAATCATTTTTCATCCAAAAATATTGCCTGCATTAGTTATTTGTGACCCAGAACTGACAGTGGGAATGCCAGCTTCGATAACGGCTGGTACGGGAATGGATGCATTTGCTCACTGTCTAGAAGCGTTCAGTTCGCCACATTATCATCCGATGAGTCAGGGGATCGCACTCGAAGGTATGCGACTTGTCAATGAGTATTTACCGCGTGCCTTTGAGAATGGGGCAGACCTGGAAGCGCGTGCTCATATGATGAGTGCAGCGGCCATGGGTGCAACCGCTTTTCAAAAAGGATTGGGGGCGATCCATGCGTTGTCGCATCCGATCGGTGCTGTTTACAACACGCATCACGGAACCACTAATGCCGTGGTGATGCAATCAGTGCTTTCATTTAATCGCGGTGCTATAGAAGCTAAAATCGCCACAGCGGCGGCCTATTTGGGTATTGAGGGTGGTTTCGACGGTTTTCATGCACGAGTAGGGGAATTAAATCGTTTGTTTCAGATACCTGCAAACCTGACCGATCTGGGTGTGCTCAACCCAGACCTGCAGGCCCTGACGGCGTCGGCGCTTGCCGATCCGAGCACTGGCGGTAATCCTGTCATTATGAACGCCGATAATACGCAGGCGTTACTAGAGGCTTGTTTGTAGCGGTGCGTGTGTTGCAAAAGTCTGTGTCACAGGCTCTTAGTAGTGGTAGCGTTTGTGACTTATTATTGGCCAACCACTGCGCATCATGCAGTGACCTATCCACCTCCATGATAGTGCTCGTGCGTGAGATGCGTGAGATGCGTGAGATGTGTGAGATGAATAGGTCGCAGTACGATGTGTAGTCCCACTGAGCTGGGTAGTCTATGAAACGCGTGCTTGTTCTGTTGTCTCACCCTAATTTGAGTCAGTCAACGGTCAACCGTCGCATGGCACAGCGGGCCTCGACTATCGATGGTGTGTCGGTTGTCGACCTGTATGCTTTGTACCCTCGCTACAAAATTGATATTGACGCGGAACAGGCTCGGTTGCAGGCGCATGATGCCATTGTGTTTCAATTTCCTTTCTACTGGTATTCAACACCAGCTTTGCTAAAAGAATGGCAGGATCTCGTGCTCGAACACGGATTTGCCTATGGTACTGCCGGAGATAAACTGGCCGGTAAGCAGTTGTTGGTAGCAACCACCGCAGGCGGAGCCATCGATGCCTATACAGAACAAGGGCACAATCATTTTTCGATTCGCACACTATTGGCACCGTTGGAACAAACAGCAACGCTGTGTCAATTACAGTACTTGCCGCCCTTTGTGCTGTTCTCTTCATTGGCTGCCTGTAAAGATAAGCGCGTAACAGAACACGTCGAGCAATACGCGCAGGTTCTTGAAGCGTTACGCGATAATCGCTTGGATCCTGTTGCGTTAGCAGAGCGTAACCTACTAGCTCAACCCGCTTTGCCGATAGTATCGCGCACTACATTAGACGGTATCCACAACGATGGATAGCGTTTTATTCCAGGCGTTTATTTATTTGGCGGCTGCCGTGATCGCCGTTCCTATCTCCAAAAAACTGGGTTTAGGTTCTGTGTTGGGGTACTTAATCGCCGGTGTCATTATTGGTCCTGTTGTGGGCCTAGTGGGTAGTGAGACATCAGATCTGCAGCACTTTGCTGAGTTCGGTGTGGTAATGATGCTGTTTATTGTCGGGCTTGAGCTTGAGCCTCGTGCCTTATGGGCTATGCGAAACAAGTTACTCGGCTTGGGAGGGCTTCAAGTGCTAGTGACGGTGTGCCTCATCGCCGCGGGCGCCATGCTCTTAGGGCAGCAATGGCAAATAGCGCTGGCTGTGGGAATGGTACTTGCGCTGTCCTCCACCGCGATCGTGTTACAAACACTGAATGAGAAAGGACTCATGAAAAGCGACGGCGGTCAGTCCTGTTTTTCAGTACTGCTGTTTCAGGATATTGCGGTTATTCCCATGCTGGCTGTTATCCCGTTACTGGCCATACCTGAATTGGCAGGTGTAACCAATTTTCATACTGGTGACGGCCACGGTGGTGACCTCGACATAATGCAAGATATGGTGGGTTGGCAGGTAACTCTGTTAACGGTATCTGCTGTCGCTTTTGTCGTGGTGGTTGGGCATTTTCTAACACGGCCTGTTTTTCGATTTATTGCCAATTCGGGTTTGCGCGAAATTTTCACGGCGGCGGCCTTGTTGCTGGTTATTGGTATCGCACTATTGATGATTCTGGTTGGTTTGTCTCCGGCTTTGGGTACTTTTCTAGCCGGTGTGGTACTTGCGACTAGTGAGTACCGGCATGAATTGGAAAGTAATATAGAGCCATTCAAAGGCTTATTGCTGGGATTGTTTTTTATTACTGTTGGTGCAGGTGTTGATTTTGCGGTTCTGGTGGACAACCTTGGTACTGTGCTGGCATTGACTATCGCCGTCATGTTTATCAAGGCGCTAGTGCTGTATATGCTGGCTGTTTTATTCAAAATTCGTGGTGCAGATCGCTGGTTGCTGGTGCTTGGCCTTGCTCAGGCTGGTGAGTTCGGTTTTGTATTAATATCTTTCTGCCTTCAATCCTATGCGCTACCCCCAGAGCTTGCCAGCATATTACTGCTGGTTGTTGCCTTGTCCATGCTTCTTACCCCTGCGCTCTTTATCTTTTTAGAAAACGTGGTGCAACCGCGTATGATTGACGCACAGACTCGTGATGATGATGATATAACCGAGCAGGGTATGGTTATTATTGCTGGGCATGGTCGCTTTGGACAGGTTATCAATCGTTTGTTACTGTCAAATGGCTACAAAACGGTGGTGCTGGACCGACACGCTGATATGGTCGATACCATGCGAGCGTTTAAAGTGAAAAGCTTCTATGGAGACGCAGCACGTCCTGATCTTCTGCATGCCGCTGGCCTGCAGACGGCAAAGTTACTGGTCGTGGCTATAGACGATCAGGAGAACGCCTTACAGCTAATTGCACATGCGCGCCGTGAACGCCCTGACATACATATCATTGCCCGTGCGTTTGATAGGCGACATGTATTCCGGCTTTATCAATCGGGCACCACAGATATCGTACGGGAGACCTTCGACAGTGCCTTGCGCAGCGGTCGTTATGCATTGGAGGCGTTGGGCATGCACCCCTACGATGCCGAGAAAGCCGTCACTATGTATGCCGAAGAAGACTTCAAGGGTGTGCGCAAACTTGCTCGAGTCTATAACCCCGACGTTAATCCTGCTGACAACCCTGAATACGTTCAGTTGGCACTTGAGATTCAAGCTGAGCTGGACCGGGCAATGTCAGGTGAAACGCAGGCGCGACACGATCATTCAGAAAAAAATTGGCAGCCACCTGGAAATACTGATATTTGACGTGCGTTGCACTAAGGAATTTGGTTTGTTCAAACAATCTTACTGACGAAATCATTAGCCATGATATACAGCAAGGCAAGCGATTCGATTCGCGTGCATAAACTGACTATTGCTAATAATGCAATGCTAACCGATGCACAGATTGTAGAGCGCATTCGGTCAGGCCTGGACCTGATTCAATAATCCACCTCGGTGCTGAGTTCTAAACGAGACCGTGATGACATTCTGTCGGGTTCCATGATCTTGCAGAATGTGAATCGTTGCCGCCCTGGTTAGTTAATCCTAGCTATCAGCGGTGTCATTCGTTCACGCTAGTGCTGGCATTACGACGCTCTTCCAGGCTAAGCACGTATGGTGTGCACAGCGGCTCTGAGGTGTCGGCATCAATCAATTCTGAACGCTTATGATCACCGTTCATGCGCCAGCGTCCGATATTTTTTAACGTACCAAACAGCCCTCTGAACCCAAACCCTTTCGATACCGGCCAGGGTGCGTTAATGGGATGTTGATTACCAGCACCGACACCGAACTTCACCGGTCCCAGTTTTCTGTCAATATCGGATTTTTTTATGGTTGCGCTCTGAAGACCCAAATAAGGCATTGCTGGGTTAGCGGGTGTATTGCCTATAGGCGTGTTGCAGCATTGCGCGTACCAGCGATATATACCTGATGGTGATAGGCGGATAATGGCCAATTGGTTTTGTCCACGGGTGATGTGAAACCACGCGGGTGAAATTTGGATACTATCAGTGCCGCCATTGTCATCCAGTACTCTGCCTGCCTGGTCAAGATAACGAGCATAGCTCTGGCAGTCCTCACAATAACAAACCAGACGCGTTGGAGCCGACTGCAACTCAACGGTTGCGGCAAATGATTTGCAGTGGCATTTGATGGTTAAAGAACGAGACATTAGTCGGCGACAGGTAGGTGGCGTTGATTCAGCCACAGTAAAGCGGCTTTGAATTTAATTCAACCGGTGTTGTCAAGAAGGCAGCAGATCCGGTCGTTGGGGTAACGGTTACTATTCATGCTGTCATCCACCACGTTGTGACGCTTTGTTTGACGTAAAATACGATTCAGAAAAAAAACTATGGTGTGTGTGCCCCGATGAATGAACCAGCAAGAAATGATGCTACTGGGCTATTGGCGCCAGAAGAACCTGCCCCGGTTGTGCTGAGCCTGTCTGATGTGCATAAATCGTTCGGTTCGTTGCACGTGCTGGACGGTTTGAGTCTGGCTGTACATCCCGGGGAGGTATTTGGTTTTCTGGGTCGTAATGGCGCCGGTAAATCAACCGCCATACGACTTCTTATGGGTATCACACAGTGTGATTCAGGACAAATCAACGTATTTGGTGAGTCATTGCAATCTAATGTGGTCGGTATCCGTCAGCGTATCGGGTATGTGGCTCAGGAACAAAACATGTATCCGTGGATGACACCAAAGGTATTGTCACAATTTGTTCGAGGATTTTACCCACGTTGGGACGAGCAACGGTATCGGCAATTAATGAATGATTTCGACCTGCCACCGAAGCGTCGCATTGGAACATTTTCAGGCGGAATGAAAGCCAAGCTGGCGTTAACGCTGGCTTTGTCAACACGACCGGAGTTGTTAATTCTTGATGAACCCACAGCCGGAATGGATCCAGTGGCTCGCCGCGAATTTCTGGACCTGGTGCGCGAGCAGACCATGAAAGACGGTGCCACGACCTTTTTCTCCACACATTTGATCGACGAGATTGAAGCGATTGCCGATAGAATCGGTATTGTTGAATCCGGTCGTACTGTTTACGGTGGTGAGTTGGATCCGTTACGCAACAGTGTCGCCACTTGGTCTATCGCCATGAGCGATTACATACCAGGCTCGTTGCCCGGTGAGTTTGCACGCCAACAGTTGTGTGTGTTGAAAGAAGGTCAACGTCAGGGACGCTGGGTTATGACATTGCAGTTCTCGCAAAATGTACTCGCCTCCTATGAAATCGTACTCAACGAAGGGTGGCGCCACGAGAACATGTCATTGGAAGATGTGTTTATCGCTGTTGTTGCAAGCGCCTGATACAGACAATGGCAACGGTCGCACTATTGGTCAAAGACCTGCGTGAACATCGCACAGCAGCGTTACTGCTAGCACTGGGCTGTCTTGCTGTTGTGCTGCTATTGCTGGCACAAAATGCCCAGTCCGCTTACAGTATGAGCGCATTTGAAATTGTACGCTTCGCACTGTTGAGTTTTCTACCGTTGGTTGCATTAATTATTGGTAACCGGCTTATTGTGCGTGAGTATCTCAGTGGCACACGGTTGTATGTCGAGGCATTGCCTATCGGTTCTACTTTGCCGTTGGTGCTCAAATACCTGCTTGGACTACTCTATCTGTCATTTTTGTCGGTTGCAATGGTGTTATTGGCAGCTAATCAGTCTGGTATTGCAGATGATGTCACGCGCAACTACACCCTGTTGATTCTGGGGAAAACTTGGGTGATGACAATACTCTACTGGAGCGTGGTGTTCTGTTTCAGTCTTTGTGGGTATTTGCGTATCGCATTGTATTTGGTGAGTGCGGCACTGGTTGCCCTGTTAGCCTACTACCCGGGTATCGATGCAGACCGATTTCCACCGTTTGCGTTAATGGATGATCAGTTATTCGTATTTGAACGCGATAGCGTTCCGTGGTTTGACATCGGCGGTACGCTACTGATCTCCCTGGTATTTACCCTGACAGGATTTCTACTGACTCGCGTCGGTGAAGGTTCTGTTGTGGAACGTTTGGCAAAGCCAATGACACGACGCGATTTTGTAGCGCTAGGCGTGTTGGCATTTGCCGGTCTGGCACTGTGGTCAGCACTTTTAGAAAACAAGCAGCGTGAACCCGTTGAGTTCTCAAGCCAGCAGGTGGTGCGGCTGAACGATCCGTCGGTGGCCGTGTTGTATCTTGACGATGCCTACAAAGAGTCGGCTCAAATCATTGCCACGCGTACCCATGATTCATTAACCAAGTTGCAGGCAACACTGGGTTTGGCCCAATTGCCCAGAGTGAAACTGGCCTTGATCCCGAGCCGTGAAAAACATGACATTGATTATGCGACGGCTGACGGTGTGTTAATCAGTGCCAATTGGCTTGAGCACGACAGCTACGATGACGCCATTTTGGATTCAGTGCTTATGCACGGTGTGCTGAGTTCGCAGACTGGCGGTCGCGCAATGTTTGAACCGTATCATTGGGTACTCGATGGCTTTACGCGCTGGTGGGTGGAGCAGGGCGATCAGCAACTGGACTCGCAGCATGCTGCCGAACTGCTGGCACGGGCATTGTGGGTGATTGACCGACAACCCTTGGCCCACGATTTGGTGCAACGTTGGCAACTGACAGCCGATCAATTCTCCTATCCCAGTGCCGAGGCTTTGGCTTGGTCTGCCATGACATATCTTGAGCACTCACAAGGGCGGGATCGGGTTATCGCGCTAGCTTTGGAGTTTCTCACGCAACCGATCGGCTCATCATTGTTGTCCACTATTCAGGATCGACGTGAATCTGTGCAGCTGCGCGTAGAGCGTGTTATTGGCATGGAACTGAATGAGTTTTACAGGCAATGGAAACAGTGGCTGGAGGAGCAACGGGCCGATAAGTTCGTGCAGTCCTTACGGGACACAATTCCAGCGTTGGCAGGTCGAGTTGATAGCGATACTGACGCTAGTGGCGTACATCGATTGCAGGCGTCTTATGTCGCGATATCACCTGCAACAACAGATCCTGCGATTGCGCCAGGGCAGTGCATCATGAAACATGACTATCTGGGTCCATTCGACACTGAATTTGAAGTGACGGATGACTACGAAGATATATCCGATTGCACCATTGGCGAAGCGGTCCATGTCGTTAACAGCGTCTACTCACCCGGAGATCGTGTTTTCATCGCGCTGGACTACGAAAACGATGTATTTCATCAACCGCTGCGTCTTCATGCTGAACGATTAACCATTCAATGATTCGCTTAATCATCAAAGAATTCAAGCAACTGCTACCCATAGCGTACCTATGGTTAGCCGTCTTGTTGCTCGGATACTGTGTTCAAGTGCTAACCGAACGACTCGATGAAGAAACTTTTTCAAGTTGGTGTGAAGGTTATTGTGATTACAGCAGCAATGCAACGGTTGCGATATTTTCCGTACTGCTGGCGCTAGTAACCGCGTACAGTCTGTTTCCCCGTGAGCACGACGAGTCAACCATTGACTACCTTCGAGCGCTGCCTATATCGCGCCGTGCCTTGTTTATCGCGAAGATTGCAGCAGCCTGGTTGTTGCTCTGTGGCATAAACGTATTGAGTTACTCAATAGACGCCGTGTTGCTGGCCAGTAATCCAGAGTCCATCGGTGGTAATTTTTATACGCAAGTGTGGGTAACCTTGCTGTGGCGCGACTGCCTGTTTGCCTTCATTATTCTGTCGCATGGGGTGTTGTTGTCGTGGTTCCGTACTCTGGGGTTGGTCATCTATGGTATCTACCTGTTAGCACTCATGTGGGCAGAGAGTTACGAGGGTACTTCGGGTTACTGGAGCATTTTCAGCTTGTTGTCGAACGAGTACGAAGGCTCCAAGCTCGTCGCCAATTACCAAGCTCTGGCTATCCATGCGGCTGCGGCTGTGCTTATGTTGATTGTCGCTTATCGCCTGTGGAATCGGACGGAATCCAGTGCCTCGGGGGCGCAGAAATATCCGCGCAGAATCCGTTTTTTATACGGTGTACTATCCGTGGCGGGATTCGCGTTACTGGCTATGATTTTGGCTTATCGTGTCGGTGTGGGTACGGGTACTGCTGTAGATGACAGACTCAAGGTGGCAGCCACAGAGCATTACAGGTTTGTTTATGATGCCTCGCGACAGGAGCTCGTGGACTATATAGTCGACAATGCTGAATCTGATCTAAGTGCCTTAGGTCAGCTGCTTGGTGTTGATGAGCTACCCAGAATTCGAGTTGATCTCTCTGCGACCAGCGAGCATGCGGCAGGATTAGCAAAGTGGAAGAAAATTCAGATGGATCTCGATGCGTTTGAGCAGGACGTATCACAACGTCGTGTGCTTAGCCATGAGACGACTCACGTGTTGCAAGCAGTCGAGTCGGATAGAGCACTAGCGAAGAACTATTCGGCGGTTAAATTCTTTATCGAAGGTATGGCGCAGTACACGTCCTTTGAAGTGGTGCCAGAAATTGAGCGCCGGCAAAGTAATTGGTCGTTAGCCAGCGTTTCCTGGAAGCGACAAAAAATTGGATTCGATGATTTGATCAACGCACCAGAGTTTGCCAAGCGTTTTGACGCGGAGTTGCATTACAGTCTGGGAGACCTGTGGACCAAAGCCTTTGTGGAGACCTGTGGGACCGATGCATTAGGAAATTTCTTACGAGCAGCGGGTCGACAAGGCGCTGTGCAGGACCTACCCGCTGCGATATTTTGGCGCGACACCACACGCCAAATTGGATGTGACCTTGATACGGTCAATGTCAATTGGGACAAACTGATGCAAGCGCTTTATGATCAAGTGGATCAGCGCGACTATCCTTCGTATACCGATATCACTATTCAGCGCAACAGCTCTACTGGGCAAATTCGGATCAGCGCTCGTCTGAAAGCGTTAACGCAAAGTGACAATCACACAGACCCTTCAGCAACATCAGATACCAACGCAGATTATAATCTGCCGGATCGATTCATCATACGTATTGGTAGCGTGTCGACGAATCTGGCCGCAAGTGTTGATCCGGTGTACCGAGGACAGTTGATCGGGACTGGGACTGATCAACGTGTGGAATTTCTCGTGCCCGACAGTGCAGTCACTGGTTCGCGATTCAGGCATCAGCTTGGGTTTACAGCGTCTGCCGATGCACGTTACTACTATGAGCGTTGGCGCAGAGGCACGGTGGCCGAATCATCCGGCCAGCCGTAACGCAAGATCCCTATCCAGAGTTCGCCCAAGCCCCTGCACCGATGATTGGCCCCACCGACTAATAAAGTCTACAGCGCGCAACGGTCGGTCAAATAGATGCCCTTGGAAAAGCGTAACGCCAAGTCCATGCAACGATGATAACTGTTCTCGGGATTCGATTCCTTCGATCATTATCTCAAGACCCAACTCCTTGCACATTGCCACTATATGAGGGGCGACAACGGTATCTGTGATCCATTGGCGATCTATTTTGACCAGGTCATTTTGCTGCTGTGACGTATAGCTAATACGTTTTGGATCAGCACCCAACTGATCCAGAGCAATGGTCACACCCAATGTTCTCAACTGACATAGCAGAGTAGAATTGATGGTATTTTGATCAGGTAATTCAACAATGATATTAGCAGGGTGTATGGCTGTCATTTGCAATTCGTTACTCAGAATTGCGCTGAACGAGGGGTCGTTCAAAGACTGTTTGGTGACATTGATCGCTAGTTTGAATTCATCAGTCACGATGCCTGCTGAGCGCCACCGTGCCATGGAGTTCAATGACAGCGACAATACTCGGCGATCCAGGTACGTACCCAATTCACTACTGGTTATTTCTTGAATAAAATCGTCGGGTAATATAATACCACCGTCTCGAGACCGCACTCTAACCAACGCCTCAGCTCCAACCAGTTCGTAGCTTCCTGGGCGGTTATAACGAACCATTGGCTGATACAGAACCTCGACACGATTTTCATTCAGTGCTCGTTCCACTGTTCGCGTTGCCATGCTTCCGGGGCTTTTCTGTAATTTCTGTCGCTTCTTCTGCTCGTACATCAGAATGTCGGCTTCCATCAGCACGTTATCCAATGACTTGGTATCACTGGATGTCGCCAGTCCAATGCTGCAGCTGATGTTATGTGTGCCCTGACTGGTGACAAATGGGTCGTCAAAAACGTTGTGCAAGGCCAATGCAAAATCAGTGGCATCATTTTCTTCTGTGTCCGGAAGAATAATGACGAATTCGTCGCCACCCCAGCGTGCCAGCGTTGCGCCGTCTGTAATCTGTCGGGTCAAGCGCTTTGCAACACTAATCAGTACCTCATCACCGACACTGTGTCCGTAGAGATCATTGACGTCTTTAAAACCGTTCAGATCGAGAAACATCACCGAGTGTGATTTGCTGGAGTCTTCGTTAAGCTGCATGATGACTTTGTTCGCATGCTTTCGATTCAGCAAACCGGTTAGTTCATCGTGCAAAGCCTGATGACGCAGCCTGGCTTCCACTTCGATGCGCTTTCGTTGGTCGAGCTCCAGGTCACGTGCAAGCGTATCAATCGTTCTAGCAAGGCGCCCAATCTCATCTTGGTCAGCATCCTGCACTCGTGCTGTCAAATCCCCATCCATGATCTTGCGTGCCGCTCGGGCAGTCTTTTGTAACCGTTGAGCAATTGGCACCAGACAGAATGTATAACCTATCAACGAAACCACGATAGACAGAGCCGCAGCAATGGCCAGCACCCGGCGTAGCTCTACTAAGGGTGCATACGCTTCGGCCTCGTCAATCTTAACCACCAGTCCCCAGCCGGTCTGCGCAATAGTTTCTATAGCAAGAATAGACTGAATGCCGCGATAATCCCGCGCCTTGATGATGCGTCCGCCATAAGCTTTCAGCGCCTGATTGATTGGTAAATTACGCGACTGAGGAATGATTTTATTGAATGCAGCTTTTCGATCGAATCGCAGCGCGGTGATGACTTGAGCGTGTCCGTTGATTGTGGGTTGTGCGATGTGTGCCTCACTGCTGTACCCCACACCTTCATGCTTGGCAACCATATCGGTAATCGGCCCCAAGCGTGCTTCCAGTATCAAGGCTCCAACCACTTCACCTTGTTCACTTTGGACGGGTGAAACCATGCCCAGGCGTTGATGGTTGTCAGCGGATACGAAGGCGTCACCGAAAAGCGTCTTAACCGTTCTCATGGAGCGGCTGACCAGTGTCTTGTCGGCCGGTTCCCAGGTAAATCCAAGTGACTCACCCAATGTCTTTCCCTTACGATCCACCAGCCTTACCTGCACGACTGCTGAACCCAATACACCCGCTTTGTGTCGCAGCGCCAGAGCGAGTTGCTGAAGTGGCCAAGGGGCGTCGGGATTGACGATGGCAAAGCCGTCATAACCGCCAATGATCGGACGATCAATGTCTTGATTAATCGATTGCTCAGGGTTACCCAGTGTTTGTTTCTCGTTGCGATAGCTGTTGGTTGCCGCCACAAATTGTTTGACGTGGATACCGGTTGCCAAACTACGCGCATCATGCGCGTAAGAGGTCAGAACCTCACTAATCCGGGCTGCTTCCAGTCGCTGGGTGTTGGCCAGTGCTGACTCAGTACGCTCCATTAGCTGTTTGTCAAACAAGCGTATAGCGAAAATACTGACGGCAGCCAACGGTATCAATACTGCCAACAGACAGAGAAAAAGCTTCGCGCGTATTCCCATGGCAATTACATCCTTAGACTCAACAAATATCTGATAATCCGCGACTCGTTAGGCGTCGAGGAAAAGTTAACAACCGTGTCGCAGAATTCATGCCTGTTTATGTGATCAAGTAATACAAAGTCATAAAATTAGAGCTAAAGTCTAGTAATTGGCATGATCTTTAAATTCACAGACGTTCGTAAGTAATTGTTTCAACAGCCAGGTGTCGCGCAATGCGCACATTGATGCAAAGAATTCACTCTTTTATTACCGTATTGATTAACGCAACTGCGCAGGCAACGTCGGGCCACTGTGTTAGGCCCTGCACCTGATTCTGTCTGGCGTACGCACCCTCGTGTCATCGCGAGCAATACCAAAGGTCACTACTGTACCAGCCCAACGCCAGCGCTTGCTCTCCAACATCCCTAAAGCCCACTCTCCGCGTTTTTGACACTCCCACCCCCAAAACCGTCAAAACCACCATTCCCCCCGCCGATTATCTGACACTTCTGCATCGGGTCGGACCACGCTAACTATTTGAATTTATTAAATATATACGTTTAATTTGAAGCTTTTAATTGCTTAAAAACCAGTTTTTGACACCAATTTGCATCGATTAAGACGCCAGTTATCAGACATTAATGGGTAATCCCTAATCCAGGCTTGTCGGGTAGTGCAGTGGTAGCGAGTTTTATTGATGAGTACACGATGGATAGAGTGCGTATCGTCATCGTAAAATCAGAAATTAGTATATATAAATATATCTTTATATTGTTATAATAATGGATCTAATAAAAATAGGTCCAATCAATGATTGACGCTGACATATCTGCCGCTGAGTGTGTATTGCGCGAAACTCTAGCCAACAGGATCTTGCTGCTAGACGGCGCCATGGGCACCATGATTCAGAGTCATCGATTGTCTGAATCCCAATTCAGAGGCGCTGAATATGAGCATTGGCCTATCGACCTGAAGGGTAATAATGATCTGCTCTCAATCACCCAACCGCATGTAGTTGATCAGGTTCATACCGCGTTTCTTCAAGCAGGCGCGGACGTAATCGAAACCAATACGTTTAATGCGAATGCGGTGTCGATGGCGGACTACCAGATGGAGTCTGAGGTCCGAGCCCTGAATCTGGCCAGCGCAAGAATTGCTCGGAACGCGGCCGATAGAGCAACTGCAAAAACGCCAGAGCGTCCCCGATTTGTCGCCGGTGTTCTCGGTCCCACCAATCGAACCGCATCGTTATCTCCCAAGGTTGAGGATCCAGGGTTTCGCAATATTAGTTTCAAGGAATTGGATGAGTGTTACTACGAGGCCTGCGATGCGTTGATAGAGGGTGGGGTAGATTTTATTCTTATAGAAACTATTTTCGATACACTCAACGCTAAGGCTGCAATCTTCGCTGTTAATCGCTTGTTTGATGATCGTGGTACCCGCATACCGATTGCCATCTCAGGAACAATTACGGATGCGTCTGGCAGAACATTGTCAGGGCAGACGCTCGAGGCATTTTGGAATTCTGTGCGCCATGCTAAGCCTTTGTTCATCGGGTTGAACTGCGCGCTGGGTCCAACGCAACTAAGAGAGCATGTTCAGGAGCTATCGAGGTTGGCGGATACCTACATTAGTGTTCATCCCAACGCAGGCTTGCCTAATGCGTTTGGAGGCTACGATGAAACACCGGAGCAGATGGCTGAAGAAATAGGGGAATGGATTAAATCAGGCTACGTCAATATGATCGGTGGTTGTTGCGGTACCACGCCTGAACATATTGCAGCTTTTTCGCAACTCATTCAGGATCAATCGCCAAGAGAGCTACCCCAGATTAATCCAGCGTGCCGATTGTCAGGTCTCGAGCCGTGTTCAATCGACGATGAGAGCCTATTCGTCAATGTAGGTGAGCGCACCAATGTGACAGGTTCTGCGCGTTTTCTAAGGCTAATCAAGGAAGGTGAATATGAACAGGCATTGGAAGTTGCGCGTCAGCAGGTAGATGATGGTGCGCAGATAATCGACGTAAATATGGATGAAGGGCTGTTGGACTCTGCGGCGGTTATGCAGCGTTTCTTGTATCTCATTGCCTCTGAGCCGGATATCTCTAAGGTGCCAGTGATGATCGACTCGTCTAAGTGGTCCGTGATAGAAGCAGGATTGCAATGCCTTCAAGGTAAGTGCGTAATAAATTCCATCAGCATGAAGGAAGGGGAGGAGGAATTTATACGTCAGGCACGTCTTGCACAACGCTATGG
>CALKXZ010000353.1 GCA_938003775.1 uncultured Granulosicoccus sp.
CAGAGCATGAATAGCAGGCCAGGCAATAACGACTGAACCAAGCCCAGCTCTAACCAGGCTTAATATGGTTAACAGCGATTGTTGCTCATATCGCACTTTTAAAGTGTGCCCACGACGACTTGCCGCCTCTTCAACCATACGTCGCAAATGCACCATGCGATCAGGCATGATCAAGTTGCAAGTAACAACCTCTTTCAACGCAATATCACGTGTGTCGCATTTAGCACCGCTTCGCTTAGAAACGAGAAACAAGCTCTCCTCAAGTACGGGCTGCACTCTGGCACCTCCGAGTGATTCCGCGTGAGCGACAAGCCCAAAGCTCACTTGCCCACTCTCGATAGCATCGCCAGCTTGATAACCAAAACCGTCAACAATGGACACGATAATATCGGGGAATAACTCTCCCATGCGTCGCACGAGTTTAGGTCCGATAAGTGCGGCTGAGCCAACACTGATTGCTACACGTACCTCGCCACCTAGACTGTCAGCACCATGACGCGCTTCATCCACCGCGGAATCAAGTTGATCAAGAATTGAACGTACCTGCACATAGAACCGTTTTCCAGAGGCTGTTGGCGTAGCGCCTCTGCGTTCTCGTCGAAGCAGCTTGTTATCAAGCTCGTTCTCGAGCAAGCTAATTTGCCGACTTAGCGCAGGCTGCGCGACATCCAGCTCGCGCGCTGCAGCAACGAAACTTCCCGCCTCGACAATGGCAACGAAATAACGAATCTGAACAAGTTTCATGGCTAATTTATATCAGTCTCGAAAAGTGTCAATTTCGCCCTCCTTGACGCCACGAAAGCTTTCTGAGACTCACAAGTACCCATAACATTAAGGTCGTATCACTAATCTAATATAACAAACTGTTATATCTAGTATCAACTTTTCAGTCTCGTTCTCTCCCTACCTTCGTGCTACGGTCAAAAAATGTTTCTGAGCCAACGATTGGAGTCGGTAAATCCAATGAAAACGTTGCTTTCAGTCCCAGCTAACTTCTTCACCGAGTGTCTCGTTCATTATGTCCAGCAACAAGATTCGAGGCGGAGCGCTTCTAGCACGAGCTCTAAAAGAGAAAGGCGTCGAACACGCCTTTACCCTTGCAGGTGGGTTTTGCAATCCAGCGCTCGAAGGGTTTATGGAAACCCAGACCCCAGTAATTAATTGTCCACACGAACAGATAGCTGGACACCTTGCTGACGGCCATAGTCGCATCACACGCAAACCAACCGTATGTCTTGTAGGCCCTGAAGGCTTTGCCAATGCGGTTCCAGCCATGTTGGAGGCAGGCGGCGAGCGTTCACCGGTGATCTTTGTCACCGGTTCTTCGACGTTGAAGCGGCAAGGTGCGGGTGGTTTTAAGGAAATTGACGATGTTGCCATCGCAGCTCCACTCGTTAAATACTCAGCGCAAATTACCGATGGTGAACGCATTAGTGAATTCGTCGATCGCGCCTGGATTGCAGCGACATCTGGCTATCCAGGTCCCGTTCATCTGAGCCTGCCAGTCGATATCATGTTTTCATCATTTGATGAGGACGCTGGACGGGCCGAGCGACCCTACAAACGCCATCATCAATTACCTGCGCGTGCATGGCCGGAACCTGCGGCGTTAACGCAAATTCTCAGCCTTATCGAAAACGCAAAGCGCCCTGTCATGATTGGTGGACACGGTGTTTGGTGGTCTGGCGCTGAGGAGAAGCTTGCTGCCACCTGTGCGAAATTACGCATTCCGGTGTACAACATCCCCTACCACCAAAAGTTGTTAGGACAGCATAGCGAAGCCTACATGGGCTTGGCTGATTTCCATCAGTTTCACCCATCCAAACCCGCGATTCAGGAAGCCGATGTTGTCATCATGGTTGGCGGACGCCTGGACAATCAAATGAACTTTGGCAATCCACCTTTTTTTCCGGAAAGCCAGACGCTGATCTGTATCAATGGCAGCCATGAAGAGGTTGAATTTAATCGCGCTGCAGATTCACTGTTGTTGTCTGACCCAGGTGCGTTCTTCGATGCACTTGGAACGTTGAATAAAAAGTGGTCATCGTGGTTTGATTTACAACTGCAGCGACGAACCACATGGATCGATGAGTGGACCGATCATCTGACACAGGAAGACGCAAAGGGTGGAAAGATGCATCCATTGCAACTTTCAGTCGATGTGCAAAACGCCATGAAAAAGGACGACTGGTTAGTATTCGATGGCGGTAATACCCATTTCTGGTCAGAGATTGGCGTGAGCATCGCTGCATCAAAAGGTGCGCAGTTTGCCGGAATATCACACCCCGGTAGCTACAGCCTCCTTGGTGTCGGCGTATCTTTAGCGATATCCGCCAAAGCAATTCATCCCGAAAAAACGGTTGTTCTCATATCCGGAGACGGTGCTTTTTTATCCGGTGGCCTTTCAATCGAGGCAGCATTCCATGAAAAACTACCGATCGTGGTTGTTATTGATAACAACGGAGGGCTTGATTGCATTTCTCAACAGCAGGAAAGGCTTTTCACCAGTGGCAAGCACTTCGCGACCGATTTTCGTGACATTCCATTTCATACGATGATCGAAGGCATGGGAGGATACGGCGAGTTGGTTGAAACCCGTGAGCAACTAGCACCGGCGCTCAAACGGGCGATAGCCAGTGGCAAAACAGCCTGTTTGAATGTCAAGTGCAAGGGAGTGATTAGCCCCATTGTTGCTGCAACATCCGACAAACGAGACAAGGCATCCATTGAATAGCAGTATCAAAGTGGTATAAACCAAATCTGGCTTGACTAGCCCTGATTTTAAATTTCACTCAAAAGAGGATTAGCGCATGCGCACGATAATGAAAGGCTTGATGGGATTACTACTACTACCTGTAGTAGCACTGGCCGAAGGCTATCCCGAGAAAAACGTGGTGTATCAAATTACCTTTAACCCTGGTGGCGGGTCCGATATTCGCGCGCGTCAACAACAACCGATGCTCGAATCCGACCTAGGTGTAAAAGTCCCGATTCAGTACAAACCAGGTGGTGGTGGTTCGTTAGGGTGGGCGGAGCTTGTGAAGAAGAACCCAGATGGCTATTTCATGTCAGGTATCAACATACCTCACATCATTTTGCAGCCTCTAGCACGCGACAATGCAGGATATCAAACAGACCAGATTGAGCCGGTCATTCTCTTCCAACAGATTCCATTCGGCATCACGGTGATGGCGGACTCGCCGTTTAAAACGCTGGAGGACATGTTGGCTTATGCCAAGGAAAATCCGGGCGCTGTCACTATCGGAGGATCTGGCACCTGGGACGCAACTCACATTGCTCATCTACAGTTCGAGAAAATGACCGGACTTAAATTTACATACGTGCCGCACAAAGGTGGCAAGCCAAAACAAACTGCCTTGTTAGGTGGTCATACCATGGCAAGTTGGTTTGGTGTGAGTGAATGGCTTCCCTATGGTGAAAAAGTACGCAACCTTGCAGTCGCCACCAATGAGCCTGTAGAAACCAACCCTGATCTACCTACGTTTAAATCACTGGGCTACGACCTTTATTCCTCCGTTTACCACGGCGTTGGTGTTCCAGCGGGAACACCACCTGACGTATTGGCGAAACTCGAAGCGTCATTTACGAAAATCGCAAACGACCCGGAAGTACGTGCGCGTAAATTGAAAGACGGTATCTTGCCAATCGCCATGAGTGGTGCGGAAGCAAAGGCATTGATCAGCGCTCGTAAAGAAGTTTGGGCACCTATCGTAGAAGAGTTTAAATAGCACGCTAGAGGAACAGGCCATATGTTTGATGGTTTGATAGCAGGCGCCGCTCACATTGCGGTACCGACAAATCTTCTGTTCCTGTTTTTTGGCACAGCCTTGGGTATCGTTTTCGGTGCGATACCCGGGCTTACCGCCACCATGGGTTTGGCACTTCTCGTTCCATTCACCTTTACGATGGAACCCACCACGGGCCTGCTAATGCTTGCGGGTATATATGTCGGTGCGATGTATGGCGATGCCATACCTGCCATTCTGATTAATACACCAGGCACTCCAGCGGCCATCGCCACCACATTCGATGGGTACCCGTTGTCGCAAAAAGGCATGGCACAGCATGCGCTGGTGGCAGCAGCCTTTGCCTCGTGCTTTGGCAGCATTATCGGCAACATCGTTTTGGCCGGAGCAGCGGAACCATTGGCCGAAATGTCGCTAAAGTTTGGCCCTGCGGAGTATTTCTGGCTTGGTATCTTCGGGCTGACGATTATTTCGGTGCTCTCAAGTGGGAACCTGTTAAAAGGCTTCATCACCGCCGGAATTGGACTTTTGCTTTCGTCGGTCGGTATGGCAACCTTATCCGGCGAGGTACGACTGACATTCGGCTTTCCGGGGCTTCAAGGTGGTATCGGCCTGGCTGGCGCGCTTATAGGATTTTTCTGTCTTCCTGAGATTTTGTCCAATGTGATCGGCAAACGTCGTGAAACATTTTCAGGCGAGCAGGTTCAACCCACGATGCGCGTTTTGACTGAAACGATAGTAGCTCTGATTAAAAAACCGGTGCTCATGATTCGATCTTCGGTTATTGGCTTGGTCGTCGGTATTGCTCCCGGCGCAGGAGGCAATATAGCCAGCATGGTGTCCTACAGCGAAGCGACGCGTTGGGAACCAAACAAAGAAGAGTTCGGCAAAGGAACCATACGAGGGGTGGCTGCTTCGGAAGCTGCGAACAGCGCGATGGCACCTGGCTCGTTGATTCCTCTACTCACCCTGGGCATTCCCGGATCTCCACCTGCAGCTGTAATCCTGGGAGCACTGATGCTGCACGGCATGCAGCCTGGCAACGATCTGTTTGCGGTCTACTCTGATGTCACTTATGCATTTATCGTTGGGTTAATGGTCGCATCCATAGCCGTACTCATACTGGGAACAGCCGGCTCGTTTATCTACGCTCGCATCATCAATGTACCCTCTCGTACACTGGCCCCGGTCATTCTGGTTATGACCGTGCTTGGCTCATATGCGATACGCAACAACTTGCTAGACGTTTGGGTCATGTTGGTTTTTGGCATTATTGGACTGATACTGATAAAACTAAAATATCAGCCCGCGCCACTCGTTCTCGGCATTATTCTTGGCCCCTATATAGAAAATGGGCTAGTCCAATCCATGATGATCGGCGGTGCATCGGGAAGTGTTATCGGATACATGACCTTAAGACCTATCAGTCTTTTTCTGATTGGGCTATGCATCTTGTCAGCGCTATGGCCTGTAGTCACGGCCTGGAAACGTTCGAAGAATAGTGATGACACCAAGTTAGCGAGCCACAGCGATCACGACATTGGCTTGAATAGTGATTTGATTATGGGCATCGCCGCACTAGCCGTTGCCGTGGTAGTGATCATATCGACTACGGGGTTAAGCCGATACGGAAGCGTCTTTGTGTTCAGTTGCGCGGGGGTTCTGGGCCTATTGGGCCTTATCGCTCTTCTAAAGGGCTTTTTCAAGCCTGAAAAAATTGTGTTTTTTGAGTCAACACTCGAACGAAATCGAATTCTGACTGGTTTGCTTTTACTTGCAGTGTTTCTAGTATTGATTCCAATCGCCGGCTTTCTGGCGGCGAGTCTCTTGTTCTACGTACTAATGACAATGTCATTACATGACGGTCGGCGTGATACGAAATTTTTGGTCTACAGATTTGTACAGGCGGCTCTCGTCGTCGGCGTGCTTTATTTACTTTTCTACCATGGTTTACAAGTACCTCTGCCTGGCGGAATCTGGAATTCCTGATTTTTACCGCGCCAACAAGCATTAAGGCTTTCAGATGAGAAAACGCAGCGAGTGGCCGCTCACCAGTTCGCACTGGGGTACCTACCGAGCCAACGCAGACCATGGCGAGGTAAAAGAATTGTTGGCATTTGAAGAGGATACGGACCCCTCTCCTATTGGGCCTGGAATTTTAAATGTGCAGCACGGCCCAACTCGCATTGACGCGCCGATGATACGTAAAAGTTATCTCGATGGCGGTCCTGGCTCTCGACCTGAACGACGTGGCGTTGACCCATTTGTCGAAGTTAGTTGGGATGAGGCAAACACATTGGTTGCAGAAGAGCTCAATCGGGTACGCAACACCTTTGGCAACTCGGCAATATTCGGCGGATCATACGGTTGGGCAAGTGCCGGGCGGTTTCATCATGCGCAAAGCCAACTACACCGTTTTCTCAACTGTATCGGCGGTTACACACGATCGAAATTCACATACAGTTTCGCCGCCGCCGAAGCCATTGTGCCCCATATACTCGGTAGCTTCCGCGCCTATCTTGATACCTGTACCAGCTGGGATTCAATCAACAACAATACCGAACTGTTTGTTTGTTTTGGCGGCGTACCATTAAAAAATGGACAAATTAGCCAAGGAGGAACAGGCAACCATATTCAACGCAATGGCCTGCTCAGTGCGAGCACATCGAATATTCAGTTCGTCAATATTAGTCCGATAAAGTCCGATCTGCTCAATGACGTTGGTGGCGATTGGTTGCCTATACGACCCGGCAGCGATGTGGCCTTGATGCTCGCCTTGGCTCACACCTTACACACAGAACAACTTAGCGATCAGTCTTTTCTGAATCGATATACAAAAGGTTTTGAGCGCTTTTCACCCTATCTGCTCGGCAGATCTGATGGCGTTGAAAAAAACCCGGAATGGGCCGCGGAGATCACGCAAATACCCGCTGACACTATTCGATCACTGGCCCGGCGCATGGCAGCAAACCGTACGATGATCTCTGTTAGCTGGTCACTAACCCGGCAGGATCACGGCGAACAACCTTATTGGGCCGCGATCACACTGGCATCAATGTTAGGGCAAATAGGATTGCCTGGCGGTGGCTTCGGATTTGGCTATAGCGCAATGAATTATGTCGGTGGACAATTTACCATTCTGCCCTGTGCGTCGTTTCCGCAAGGAAGTAATCCTGTCGAGAATTTCATTCCTGTGGCGCGAATAACCGATTTGCTACTACACCCGGGCGAGCCATTTGAGTTTGATGGAGTCACTTATCAGTACCCTGACACGAAACTGATTTACTGGGCAGGCGGTAATCCGTTTCATCACCACCAGGATATTAATTTACTGCTCCAAGCCTGGCAAAAACCGGACACGGTAATCGTCAACGAATGGTGCTGGAACTCTTTGGCAAAGCGCGCAGATATCGTGCTGCCCTGCACGACCACATTGGAGCGTCAAGACATCGCCATGACACCGCGAGACCCTTACGTGGTGCACATGTCCAAATTGGTAGAACCCTACGAACAATCACGTAATGACTTTGAAATATTCGCTGGGATTGCCGCGGTTATGGGCGTTGCTGATGAATTTACACAAGGACGGGATCAGCTCCAGTGGCAACGCTGGATTTACGACACGACGGTACAGCGCGCAGCTGATGCAGGAATCGATATACCTGACTACGATCAGTTTCGTGATGCGGGTTGGTTCAAACTGGATGCCCCACCGGAACCCACTGTCATGCTCAGTGATTTTCGGTCAAACCCGGAGAGTTACCCGTTAACCACCCCTAGCGGAAAGATCGAGATCTACAGTGAAACGGTAGCCAATTTTGGCTACGAAGATTGCCCTGGACACCCGACATGGTTGGAGCCCTATGAATGGTTGGGTAACGCTGAGAAACGATATCCATTGCACTTGATCACCAATCAGCCTGTCAACAAACTCCACTCTCAGCTCGATCACGGAAGCCACAGCATCGCCTCCAAGGTTGCCGGACGTGAACCACTAAGCATTCATCCAAACGACGCAGCCTCTCGTGGTTTAACTGATGGTGATGTGGTGCGTTTGTTCAACGATCGCGGTGCCTGCCTTGGCGGGGTCAAAGTGGATGACTCGTTGCGCCCGGGTGTGGTACAGATGAGCACTGGCGCCTGGTATGACCCTGAAGACCCTTTACAAACAGGCAGCTTGTGCAAACACGGGAACCCAAATGTCCTGACACGCGACAAAGGCACATCAAAACTGGGGCAAGGGCCGTCAGCTCATACCTGTCTGATTCAAGTCGAACGTTATCGCTCAACACCACCGGAGGTGACCGCCCACGAACCACCCAATATTATTCGAGCAGCGTCAACAAAGGCTGTAGATAAATAACTGATTATCGTTGTAGCCCGGCCGTAATAGTCATCGCGTGAGGAATACAGGTTTAACTTCTCCGAATCCTGACAACTTTCATACTCTCAAACTCGATACCCGCCACCGTCTCAATCTGCGGGTAGTAAGTAAGATTAACAGGCGCACCTTTCAGGCTGCTGTATTTTTTCGTTCTTTTGTATTTAAACGGTACATCATAACCATCTAACATCAAGGTGTTATTGATCCAGTCGCCATTCTCTCGTTGCACGTGGCTAACGACCTTCACTGAATCCAACTGATTTAGCTTTTCGTTTTTCTTCAAAAGCTTGCCGACATCTGATTTCATGGCTCTATGATGACGCCTTTACATTGCATTACCATGCTTGGCCTGCTGATCAAAGAATGAAGCGCTTGTCGGCTTTTGCGGTAGCGGGATATCGAAAGGGACTGAACGAACACGGTTGGTTTGTTCGCCTCGGACCACAAGCCCTTCGTACTTGTTCGGTACCGGGTTACTGGCATATGAAACCGCGTCTTCAGCGCTATAGACACATATAAACAAGGTACGCGGCTGATCGGAGTGATTTGACGCAGAGCCGTGAAGCAATCGCGTATGCATCAGGCAGACAGAACCTGCCGGGCCTTTGCATGTCACTGCACGAGACTGGCAATCCGCCGCGATGTCGTCTGCAACAGCGCCGGTAAAGACACTGTCATGCCACAAATCGTGAATGTCACCTTTGTGGGACCCGGGAATCACTTCAAGCGGTCCATTTTGCTCCGTCACTTCATCAACCATGAGCAAGGCAGTAACGAGGTCATCGTTAGAGTGCGGTGTAAAGGGAAAATCCTGATGCCACTTCACTTGCGTACCACTACCAGGCAATTTTGAATTAATTTTCGAGTGATGGGCCTTTACGTTCGGACCGATTAGTGCAGCAACATAATCAGTCATTCGGCTTGACGCCATCGCATCAAAGTAAGCCTGCGAAATTTCGATCGGCGCATTAACTCGTCGAAGCCCAGGCTTTTCGGCCGTATGACCGGGCTCTACATCAAAACGAGGCCGGCCATCGAT
>CALKXZ010000354.1 GCA_938003775.1 uncultured Granulosicoccus sp.
GTATGTAAGAACAAGTTTTTCAAAGGATGGATTTGAAAGCAGGCAGAACCGAGTCTGCTCTATGGAAGTAGGTGGTTGTGTGTTGCAACATGTTATATCTTGCTGGAACTAGACATACTTACACTCGGCTTATTTCTTCTCTCTCTTTTTCCCCCGCCGCCTTATCATCAATCATCTATAGTTCCGCGGCGCGATCTATCAGACAGACAGACAGGCAGGCAGGCAGACGCCTCCGATCTTCCAGCCAGCTCTTCATGTGAAAATGTATGGGAGAAAAATCCGTACTCCCAGAAAATTTTCTAGGCCGTGATTGCTCTGCCGGGAAAAGATATTTTAGATAAAATGCGATTTGTTAATGTGATCACGAAATCACTCCTGACGCATCCCCTTTTCCGGGAAAATTATTTCCCCTTGGTTTCCGGAACTACAAATATTATTTTCGTTTGAATTCCGGGTGATTGCTTTCATGAGCAGAATCCCGACCGACACTTTGACATAATTTAGAGCGAAATGCACAAGATTAACGGCTCTCCCGATTTTTAGGGTCTAAGAATTGTGAAAAGGCCGGTCGGGGATCTTAATTCACGTGCCATCTTTCCTTGCTGCATCCTACACTTATACCAGGCCTTACATCTTGATGTTTTTAGGGCTTCAATATCCAGAGTTGCACGAATTTATACAGTAAAAAACGTCGTTCAACGGATTTTTGACTAGAACACTATTAAACGTTCGGTCGGGATTTCACAATTTTGGGTGTCTCAAAATCGTCAGATTGTATGCAGTTCGGAAACGTCGATTTGTGGCTGGATTATTGTGAATTGTTCGGTCGGGTAATGCTTTTGACTGGTTCCGTTTCCATTCAGTGCGTTGTCAGTAGTTCATTTTCTACTACTGTTGATCTTTATTGTCCAATATCTCTTTGCAATAGCTAGCTGGCCCGAAATCGAATGGACCTGGCTGGCAATTGTGAAAATGACCTCACAGGTGGAAAGTTCCGCACTGTTAAACTGAATATATGAGGTGATTGGGGAGACGATCCGTGATCACACACTCAGATGCCTCCTCTCTATCTAGCCCTACCAAACATTTCACGTTTATAGAGCTTCAAAGCACGTCCATCTGCGTTTCTGAACTATATGATATTTGTCGATCGCCGGATTTTAAAGCTCCAAAGCTGCGAAATAGTCGGTCGGGTGGCCTTAATGTATTCCACCTACTATATTTATATACAAGATACATTGCGGTGGAGTCAAGGCAGCTCCAAACTTTTGGAGATTATATCTTCATCCTGTAAAAAAAAAGTTTTCGTAAGGTACTACTCAAAAAAAGAAGGGAACACAAGGAAAAGAGAGACGGAATGGAAAGGAAAGCAAAGGAAAATAGAAGAGCTGGGAAAGAAAAGGACCAAATTGGAATAACTTATAGTATAGACGAATGCTATTCTCGGCAATTCTTCCGGCAGGTTTTTTTTTCGTTTGAAGTGACGCGTGAAGTTGCGAATTGCTGAGCTGCCATCATCTGCAGCTTCCTCACCGTGCTACCCGACCGAACATTTTGCAATTTCGAGGTCGCATAATCAGTTTCCGAACTACGTAATGTTTGCCAATCTCCGGATCGCTAGGCTCCAAGATTGTGAAACTTTCAGTCAGGTAGCTTGAGAAGCTGGTGAGAGTTGAATGGAACTAGCGTGACGACCAGACGAATACTAGGAATAGAGAACTTCTTCCCATCTCATTCCCCTCCTCTTCAAATTGCGAAGAACCTGACCGAACATTTTACATTTCTGAAGGCTCCAGGACGGAATTTATGCCGCTCGAATACTTTGATCGACCGACTTAGAGGGCTCTGAACTTGTGAAATGTTTGATCGAAACATGGTGCTGTCTGCTACAGGTAAACGGCTTACCTAGGCAGAATAAATGATGATGACGGGAGGATAGCTCTGGGAATTCTGCCTGTGTTTTTTTTGTGGAAGGTCACGACCTTTATCACTTCTTACGATAGTTGCTCACGACCGACCTTTTCACGACCTCAGAGCTTCAAAATTCATCATAAGTACTGTATAAATTTCGCCAATTTCCGGATCCTCAGGCTCTAAAATTGTGTAAGGGCCGGTCGGGTTGCTCTGTGGTTCAAGTGGTTAAGTGCTTACATTGGGAATAAAGGATCGTAGGTTCAAGGCCAAGCAGTGGAGAGCTAACATAGGAGATAAAAAAATACAACTAAGCCACTACAAAAAAAAGTTTTCCGCATGGATATTTTTTACTAATGTCATTCATGTAGTGAAGGAACACTGGGGTCAGCCCTATTATATTGGCCCTAATGTCCCTGTACCGAGCAACCAATTTGGTCTACTTCTGTATTGCTCTAGGTCTACATATCAAAGGCTCTTTATCAATGCCACAGGGAAAGAGGCTGGAACCGACTTCCCCAAGAAAAGAGAAGCAGCACTAAGCTGTTAAGATGGTTTTTTTTTTGCTATCTGCTGCTTCTTGTGCCGAGACTTAGGTCTTGGCACTTTGACCCTACTCTGTTCTCCCACGAAAGTCTAGCTTACTAACCTATTGTAAATTTAGGCTCCCACGCGCCGAGATCAGGTTACAAGGCGTCATCAACACTTGACCTATGCCTGCGAAAAAAAATGTAATTCCTGTCCAGACCTGGGTGTAATTAGACAGTATGCGAGGAAAAAAATGCTAAGAGAAAAGTGCAGGGATTTTTTTTTCCGCAGTATTTAGTTTTAGTTTTTTTTTTTTCAACCGACCTTTTCACAATATTTAAGCAGCCTTGAAATATGTCTCTCGAGAGTACTGATTGAACCCCACAAACATAAAGTTCGTTGATCCACGCGGATGTTGATGCTCTCAAATTGTGCGCAGGAATCAAGGGGGAAAACCCGACGCAAATTGAAGCCATTGAAATGATGCGACCGAACCGAAAAAAAATACTTGCTTGGAATCTGAGGCAATTCTTGCGCACACATCTTTTGTAAGGCTTTTTAAAAAGCACGTTCCAGGGGGCTCTATTTGCTTCCGCGGGGTTAGAAACGCACAGAACTCTTCTGCTTTTGTTTGTTTTTGCTCTTGCCCAGTGCAGCCTTAGGGAATGCGCCGCCCTTACCGGGTTTATGTTGGTCAATTATGTCACCTGGAAAACGACAGGGCGCATTTTCCATATCGACCACCATCGACGTGCCATTTTGTGCGATGAGCCGAGATGAGGGCGGTATTTGACTGAACTGGTGAATGCCTTCAACGACAAGGTTGGCCCCTATCCACCCAGGAAATAGTTCGTCTAACTGCATTGACTGTTGAATGTCACATAGCTCTTCTGAAGACAGTGCTGAGATTTGTCGTGTATTGCGAATGCGTGTGCCTTTAGGATACTGAGCTGTCACGCGTACACAAGAACGGCGTGTAAGCCCGTTGTGAGAGTCACCTTCAAAACCCGCGTACGTGACATCAATATTCGACACATTAGTGGTGCTCAGATCCTTACCATCGATATTCACACCCAGAAAAGTGACGGTGGCGGTGAGCGATGTTGGCATTAGTACAGGCATTGAGGGAGTATTCAGGCAACCGGTTCACTGTAAGCGACATAGTTTAACACTCGCTGTGCTCCCACCGGCTATTGCCCAGACTAACCATTGCCATGCAACCATTTGGTCGGGCTTGCGTCCCATTCATTGAACAAACAGATACACGACGCCATTATGTTGCAGTTTAGACAATGCCTAGCCACCCTCGCCCTGTCAGCCAGCGGCTTTCTCTCTACAGCGTTACTCGCAGACACTACGGTGCTGGCAGGAGGTTGCTTCTGGTGCATGGAAAAGGACTTTGAATCGTTGGATGGCGTCAGTGACGTGGTGTCCGGCTTCACCGGAGGCACGGCACCGAACCCTACCTACCGGGGCGATCACACCGGTCACTACGAAGCCGTTGAAATCACCTACGACCCGAATATCGTCACTTACCAAGAAATATTAGATCATTTCTGGGTAAATGTGGATCCATTCGATGCCAGGGGCCAATTTTGCGACAAAGGGCCGAGCTATTTGAGCGCTATTTTTGTGGCCAATGACGATCAGCGCGCACTTGCCGAACAGTCCAAGCAAACGGTTATTGAACGCTTTCCGGATATGACGGTAGTCACGCCAATTCTCGCAGCGGACACCTTCTACCCGATTAAGGATGAGGAAATAGGCCATCAGGACTACTATAAGAAGAGTCCAGTTCGCTACAAAGCCTATCGCTGGGGCTGCGGACGTGACAGCCGCCTCAGAGAGATCTGGGGTGAAGACGCAACTGTGTAAATGGACAGGTTTGGCGTAGCACATCTGTCAAAAATAGCTCTACCAGAAGTGATAGGGACAGACATCACAGCTCTGACTTTACTCAAAGTGGAAACGCAACCACTAAGAGGTATGGGCTGTCATGAGAGATTTGATACTGGGCACAACAGATCACGCTAAACTCGATAGCACGACATTGTCAAAAATGCATCGCCTGCGGCATCGGGTGTTTCGGGAAAAGCTGCGCTGGAACGTCGACGGTGAAAACGGTGAAGAGATTGACGACTACGACAAGCTCAACCCGCACTATATGGTAGCGCTGGAGGATGGTGAAGCCACTGCATGCTGGCGATTACTACCCACCAATGGTCCCTACATGTTGCGCAATACATTTACCGCACTACTACGCGGGGAAGCATTGCCATCACAAGATGACGTATGGGAATTGAGTCGTTTCGCTGTTTTGTCGCCAGCACAACGCTACAACGGACAAATACATCTCAGCGAAGTCGCTTTTGAAATGTTTGATCGTCTGATCGAATTTGCTGACACCCACGGCATTACCCGATACGTAACGGTTGTCAGTACGTCTGTAGAGCGATTAATGAAAAGCAATGGAATCACGCTGACTCGATTTGGTGATGGGGAGGTTTCCAATGTCGACGGAGTGCGTTCGGTAGCGTGCTGGATTTCACTGGATCGCCGTACCCGCGCCACAGTTTCCAATGCTATGCTGGCCACCGAAACTGCCTAATACCAAGTGGATATCACTAAAACGGCGTGATCTTAGACAGGGCAATGGCCTTCGCAACAGCTTGGGAACGATTAGTAACCTCAAGTTTTTTGATAGCGTTGCGCAAATGAAAAATAATGGTGTTTTCCGATACATCCAATATTTTGGAAATTTCCCAGGATGTCTTTCCTTTTGCAGTCCAACTCAAGCACTCTATTTCTCTCGGACTCAACGGCTCCGGCGGTCGCATTTGACTGGCACCTCGTGAAATAATTCGCTTGGTGCTCTCATGCATGGCATGGACGATTATCTGCAAGCCAGATTCATCATGATGATCATACTCAGCTTCATCTTCTTTTGACGCCAGACTCAGCATGCAGCCCTCAGCGCCAGCACCATGCACTGGAATACTAATGCCTGAGCGTAGACCGTATTCTCTCGCCTGCTCCATAACCAGGCGCTCTTGAGCACCAAGTTTACCCTCGGCATAGACCACCTTGTGCCACTCAATCACGCTGGACTCCGACCAGCAATGGCGCACTACCGGATCACATGAGACATACTCGTTGGCGTCATAACACTCTCTCCACGCGCTGGGGAAATTACTGGACATCACGATCGATTCCACCAGGGGGTAGTAGCCGCCAAACAGATAAAAGTCGTAACCGAGTGTGTCAATAGCGTTGAGACAAGCACGCTGAAGCGAATCGGTAGAGCTAGTCCTGGCGATATTTTCAGCAATATCAAAGTAGCGTAAGCGTCGAGCCGCATCCAGATCCTCGGGCGGCTTTTTAGCCATCATGGGTGGCAACGCCTCGGCAGGCAATTTGATGCAGTGTGCAAGCATTCGGGCATGAAGACCTAAGTGATATAGCGTGGATGGCAGTGATAGTTTTCCAATACCAGCAATTTGTCAATACAAAGATCTGCAGTTGACATAGCGGAAATAAAAAAACCTAGATCGCGACCAGCACCTCGACAAACCGTTACAGGCGCTCTCGGACACGCAATTCCAACGTTTACAGCCATTTCGCTCAGCCACTGCCACGACAAAAACCCTGGCTTGTCCGTCTTCTTCCCACCCCAACACGATTGGACCACGGCTATTGCAATCCGGTTGATTAGTTTAGAGTTGTAGGCGCGCATTACACTACCAACCGCCATGTACAGAAATGCCATG
>CALKXZ010000355.1 GCA_938003775.1 uncultured Granulosicoccus sp.
GCCGTCATGGTTCCGGTGCTTTACGAATTTTTTGGCTTCATGGGCGTAGATGATAGCGTTCGAACTCATGTCGCAGTTGGGACATCTCTGGGTGTTATTGTGCCAACCTCTATTCGTTCTGTCATGTCTCATTATCAGCGGGGGGGCGTTGATTTAGCAGTTCTCAAAACATGGTTTTTTCCAGTTGTCGGCGGTGCTCGGGTTTCGACACAGCACCATTGGTTGGTCATTTGGCCGCATGGAATTACTTCATGAGTGTGGACGACGAAGCCAACGATGCATTTATTGATAGCTGGCTTGATTACATTGGTGATGAGGATCGGGTCACCAATGACCCGATGGAAGCCCATTACATTGGTTTTAATATGTGGGTGAAAGCGGTAGAGAAAGCTGGCACAACTGACCCAGCTGCAGTGCAGGCCGCCATTATAGGCGTCTCAGTACCCAACCTTTCAGGTGGTTACTCAGCGATGATGCCCAATCACCACATAACCAAACCTGTGCTGATTGGTGAAATTCAAGATGATGGCCAATTTGAGATTGTCTGGGAGACACCCGGTCTGGTTGCCGGTGACGCCTGGTCAGACTTTCTAGACAGCTCAAAAGAAATTATTGCCGATTGGCGGGCCCCACTGTCCTGTGGTAACTACAACGTTGTAAGCGGTGTATGTTCAGGCCAGAACCTTTAGTCAGGTTTGCAGGTTATACCACCTTTCTTATAAGTGATCGATCACTGAAGCTCTGTAACCGTTTATACGGTTACAGAGCTTGTTGATATATCGACCAACGCTGCATTGATTGTATTAATCGTTTGCACCGAAGTGATCCAAACCAACACCCTGACAAACTCTCAATCATGCTATGTCGTTCCCGCTCCATACTGGTAAAAACGTTCAATCTGTGTCTGTTGATAACGACAGGATTACTCTCACCTTCGCTGGTGTTAGCAGCGGTTAATACCGGTGACACACAACTGGATCCATTATTTTCACAATTTGTCGAAGGCAAGGGGCAAGCACGTACTGATGCCTTGGATTCGCTGGCAAGTTTACAGCGAGACGATGTTCGAGCGATATTATCCGGTATTCTGAACAACGAGCTGATGCTGCATAAGCCCACATCGACAGTCGTGTGGGTCAGCAAACAGGGACGGGAATACGCCTTGCAATCCATGGACAGGAACAGCGACCTTGGGGTAGCGGGCAAACGCGACCTCAAAAGACTAAAACTGAACAATCAGCTAAGACGTTATCTGCGTAATCTCATTGCCGGGCTAGGCCTCAGATCAACCATCGCCTCGGAACGACTGACGGCGGTAACGGCTTTGATGGATCAACCTGCCAACGTGGAGAGTTCATTATTAAATGACTTACTGAGCGTTGAAACAGATCCTTCCGTACGCAGTGCCTTGAACTTATTGCAAGCCTATAAGCAGACAAGTTCAGCGACAACCCAAGAGCGTCTGCAAGGTCTGGAGCGCCTGCGCTCAGATCTGTCGTCAACAACGAGAAACAGAATCAATGAGCTTGTGCACAATGACCCGGACAAACAGGTACAAGACGCAGCATTAGCCGTACAGCTGGAGCAAAACGATAAGGTGCGTCTTTATCAACACGCGGAAACACTTTTTTTTGGACTGAGTCTCGGCTCAGTTCTGGTGCTAGCAGCTATTGGACTAGCGATCAGTTTTGGCGTGATGGGAGTAATCAACATGGCACACGGTGAGCTGATCATGCTCGGCGCTTATTGCACCTGGGCCATGCAGCAGCTTATGCCACAGGCGCTGACAGCTTCTTTGCTTTTATCCATTCCCGTAGCGTTCATACTAACCGGGCTGATCGGCATCATCATAGAACGTACGGTCATACGTTTTTTGTACGGCAGAGCCCTGGAAACATTACTGGCAACCTTTGGCATCAGCCTCATTCTGCAGCAACTGGTACGAACCTTCGTCTCGCCACAGAACGTGCCAGTATCCAACCCATCGTTCATGAGCGGTGTTTTGGAAATCAATAGCGTACTCAGCCTGACGTACAACCGGCTCTACATACTCGGCTTTTGTCTCGCTGTTTTCTCGATACTGCTGGTTGTGCTAAAACATACCCGATTTGGCCTTGAAGTCCGAGCGGTGAGTCAGAACCGCGCTATGGCGCGAGCGCTGGGAGTGCGCTCATCTCGAATAGATTCGCTCACCTTTGGCTTAGGTGCTGGCATTGCAGGTATTGCAGGGGTGGCACTCTCTCAGTTAACTAACGTGGGCCCGAATCTGGGGCAGGCTTATATAGTTGACAGTTTTATGGTGGTGGTCTTTGGTGGTGTCGGTAACTTGTGGGGAACACTGATTAGCGGCATGACGCTAGGCATTGCCAACAAACTAATGGAGCCCTGGGCTGGCGCCATACTCGCAAAAATTTTCGTGCTGGTGTTTCTGATCATGTTTATACAGTTTCGGCCGCGCGGCCTGTTTCCTCAACGCGGTCGAGCAGTGGAATCGTGATGAGCAGACGACAACCAATGAGTTCACGCCTATCCAGCAGTATCTTTGTCATGGTGTTAGTCAGCGTGCTGATAGCCGTGAGCGTGGGCAACCAGTTACCAAGTTCACACTCTCTGCACATCAGTAGCTATTGGGTCAGCTTACTGGGTAAATACTTAACCTACGCCATATTGGCTGTGTCCGTTGATCTTATCTGGGGATACCTTGGCATTTTAAGCCTAGGGCACGCCGCATTCTTTGCACTGGGCGGCTATGCCATGGGCATGCACCTGATGCGTCAGATTGGAGACAGGGGTGTCTACGGCAATGCCGAGTTACCAGATTTCATGGTGTTCCTAAACTGGCAAGAACTACCCTGGTACTGGCTGGGCTTTGATAATTTTGCGTTCACAGCGCTGATGATTCTGTTGGTACCCGGCTTACTCGCTTTCGTGTTTGGGTGGTTCGCATTTCGCTCACGCGTCAATGGGGTGTACCTGTCCATAATCACCCAGGCAATGACCTATGCACTGATGCTGGCATTTTTCAGAAATGAGCTTGGGCTTGGTGGAAACAACGGTCTGACTGACTTTAAAGAGCTACTGGGATTTGACCTGCGCTCTGACACAGTCAGACTCGGGTTGTTCATCGCATCAGGGGTTGCACTGCTTCTAACCTACCTGTTGTGCGACCTAATACTGCGTTCACGATTGGGCAAGCTGGCTGTCGCTATTCGTGACGCGGAAGATCGTACAAGATTTCTGGGGTATCACGTCGACACCGTAAAGCTTATGCTGTTTACGCTGTCGGCCATGATTGCAGGCTTAGCCGGTGCACTCTATGTTCCTCAGGTGGGCATTATCAATCCGGGTGAATTCGCACCACTTAATTCTATTGAAGTTGTGGTTTGGGTAGCAATTGGCGGGCGCGGCACCCTGTACGGTGCCGTGCTCGGTGCGCTGAGCGTCAATTATGCCAAAACATGGTTTACCGGTGCGTATCCTGAAGCTTGGTTATTTGCATTAGGCTTGTTGTTTGTTGTTGTCACGCTAGCGCTACCAAAAGGGGTCGCCGGTTTACTGAAGCGTTCAAGCGCGAGCACCACACAACCATGAATAGCAATCAATCCACAGGCTTGCTGCGTCGAGACCGTGTTTTTGAATTCCTGATTCCTCCGATCGTTGACGATCTTGATCTGTCGCACGGCACCGCTTTGTATTTGGAAGATATCTCAGTGA
>CALKXZ010000356.1 GCA_938003775.1 uncultured Granulosicoccus sp.
GTCCCACCAACTGACAAATTACCCACCACAATCACCGGTAGCGATACAGAGGCGGTGCTTAGTAACTGTTGTCGATAAGCAAGTTTGCGCAGTGTCTGGATCAGCAAGTACACCTGCGATATTGGCCATAAAAGACAAGCCAACCAGCCTCGAGTTTGCCAGGCAGCCACTAGGTGGTTTTGAAATCCACTACCCACCAGGTTATCGGAACTGCAACTGATGCAGTTTGTAATAATGATTTTGGCGAGTCATCAACTCAGTGTGCGTTCCGGTTTCCACAATCTCGCCTTGGTCCATCACAATAATACGATCCGCCTTTTCGATAGTCGACAGGCGATGGGCAATGACCAGCGTGGTGCGACCTTCCATTAATGCTTCCAGGCCCTGCTGTACTTTGCGCTCCGATTCAGTATCCAGGGCTGATGTGGCTTCATCGAGAATCAATATGGGAGCGTTCTTGAGTAGCGCTCGCGCTATGGCTACACGTTGTCGCTGTCCACCGGAGAGCATGACCCCATTTTCACCGACTATGGTGTCGTAACCTTCGGGTAATCGCGATATAAATTCATGTGCATGCGCCGCTCGACACGCTTTTTGCAGCGTGGATTCATCGATAGCATCGCGACTCCCATAAGCAATATTACTGGCAATTGTGTCGTTGAACAGCATGACGTCCTGGCTAACCGTTGCAATCTGACCTCGCAAGGACTGCAAGGTATAGTCCTCTACCGAGCACCCATTCACGATTACTTGGCCACTGTCCAGCTCATACAAACGCGGTAACAGATTGACCAGTGATGTTTTACCACTGCCTGACTCACCCACGAAAGCCACCGTTTCACCGCGGGCAATGCGCAAGCTGATGTCCTTTAAAACAGCGGGTTTATCCGCCTGATAACTCAGGTTGACTCCTCGATACTCAATACCCTTGATATCAGAGGCTAATACCTGAGCCCCGTGATCTCGCTCAGACTCCAAATCCAAAATAGCAAATAAACTTTCACCAGCAGCAATACCTTTCTGGATCTGACTGTTAAGCGTTGTCATGCGCTTAAGCGGTGCGAACAACAGCAACATGGCGGTTATAAATGACATGAAACTACCCACTGAAATACGATCAGCCACATCTCCACTTGAGGCAATGTACACAATGATCGCCAACGCCATCGCAACCAAAAATTGAATAATAGGCTCATTGAGGGCCTTAACCATCGTCTCCTTCATATTGAAGGCCCGGTTACGCTCATTAGCCTGTTCGAATTCAATACGCTCCTCTTCCTGGCCACCAAATATTTTGATAACGCGTGCGCCCTCCACTGCTTCCTGGATGACATGGCTAACATCGCCCATTGACCCTTGGATACTACGACTAATAACGCGAAATTGTCGGCTGACTTTCGCCACAATAATGCCGATGATTGGGCCAATAACCAAAAACGACAATGACAACTGCCAGCTTTGATAGAACATCAAACTAAACAAGCCTACAGCCGTTAGCGAATCTCGCACCAGAACAGTTAAAGTATTGCTGGCAGCGTTCGCAACCATCTGGCTGTTGAAGGTTATTTTGGATATCAGTTCACCGGACGAAGCCTTATCGTAGAACGCCGTGGGTAAGGTCAGGTACTTGCCAAATATCTCACTGCGCAGCTGTTTGATAACACGCCAGCCTATCCACGAAATATAATAAGTGGAGGCGAAACCTGCGACGCCTCTGATGACGAAAATGCCGATAATCATTAACGGCACCCAGTAAATAGCGTTCTGATTCTGTTCGACAAAACTGCCGTCGAGCATTGGTTTCATCAGCGCTGCAAATGCGGTATCAGTCAGCGCGTATCCAATCATGCCCACCACAGCAATGGCAAATTGTTTGCGATATGGAACAACGTAGCCTAGCAATCTGCGGTAGGTCTGCCGGCCAGATACCGAATTCCAAGAATCACTGGTATCGGTTGATTTTACTGCCATCAGTGGCTCTAGTTGGTACTGCGTGATGTGGCAATGGACATCTTGAGCATCCCCAACTGACCGGCTGCATCCATCGCAGTTACCACTGCCTGGTGTGGTGCTTGCGCATCAGCACGAATCGTCAGTGGAACATCTCGTTGACCGCCAGAGATTTTGTATAACGCGTTCTGCAAGCTGGCTATATCTGCTTTGACCAGCTCCTGATCATTAATAAAATATCGTCCGGCAGCGTTAATGATAATTTCGATGCGCTCCTGTGGTGTCGCTACGTCGACATCAGTGGCACGCGGCAGCTGCAACGAAATTTCAGATTCCTTCTGAAAGGTGGTGGACACCATAAAGAATATCAGCAACAGAAATACCACATCGATCAGTGGTGTCAGATTGAGTTCTAGCTCTTCGCGCAATTCGCGCTTAAATTTCATTGGTCGGTAACCCGCGCTTGAGACTGGCGCTTCTGGAGCACATCTACAAGCTTCAACGACTCCTTCTCCATATCCACAATAAGACCATCAACCTTGCCACGAAAATAACGATGGAACATCAGAGCGGGTATGGCCACCATCAGACCACCGGCCGTTGTAATCAGCGCTTGGGAGATACCACCTGCCAACTGCGCCGGATTACCGACACCCACCGTCGTTATATTCGTAAAAACGCTGATCATGCCAACCACTGTGCCAAGCAGTCCCAGCAGTGGCGTAACGGCCGCTATGGTCCCCAGCGCATTCAGGTACCGACCCAGCTCATGTGCGACATGTCCGCCGACCTCTTCTATTGAGGCCTTCATGATCTCTCTGTCCTGACTACGATTGTGTAAACCTGCCGCCAGTACCCTGCCCAGAGGGGAAGCATGCTGGATCTCGCGAATTTTGTCCTCAGACAATTGCCGCGTGCTGGCCATGCGCCAGACATCGGCAACCAGATTGGTTGGCAGTACTTTTTCGTCGCGCAACGTGAAAAAGCGTTCCCCCACAATAGCCAGCGCAATCACTGAACACGCAACAATAGGCAACATCAACCAGCCGCCTGCAGTAATTATTTCCCACACAGTGTTTTTCCTTTATGCGCCAGCTGTAGCAAACGCAACACGTAAGACCTTCCCTGAAACTGTTCAGAGCAGGCCGGATTAACGATACCGTGCCAGAAGCGACGGTGTGATTGCCACCAGGTAGTTGGTGCTCTAAGTAACCCGTGTATGCCAAACGCTGCCGAGACTGCGCCATGCTTACCGGTTTCATAGAGTGTGGCTCCCAGTAATTTATAGCGCAATTGTACATCGGCGTGAGGAAATCCATAAGCGTTGCGGTTACCCGCGGCAAAAACGACATGATCAGGCTGTATCAATTTAAGTAGCTGGTCGCTCGAGGAAGTACGGCTGCCATGGTGGGGCGCAATCACCAGATCCACAGGCAATGGCCCCAATCGCCTGGCTAACGCACGCTCACCCGCTTGCTCTATATCACCTGTGAGCAAGGCTCGGCTGTTTCCTTGATGAATGAGTAGCACACAAGACCTGTCATTATCTGAACCGCTATCGTTGGCACCCGGGTGGATGAAACTAAACGATACATTGTCCAGTAACCAGCTTTGGCCTGCCTCACACGGCTCAACACGCTGGTGCTGCAGCGCTGGCAATCTGGCGCTACTGATAACCCGGACGTCAGGAAAACGACGCACGACATCCTGCACACCAAATGCATGATCCTGATCACCGTGTGACACGACTAATGTGTCAATACTGCGCCGACCGCTGGCCACCAGAAAAGGCATTACGACGGCTTCAAACTGGCTAACGGTTGTGGACAACTTGCCACCAGTATCAAAAAGTAGCGTGTGCTCGTCGGTAAAAACCAATACCGCCAAACCCTGCCCCACGTCCAGCACATGCACTTCAAAGCCCTCAAGCGGTGCTCGCCACAGATTGAACAGCAACGCAGGCAGGAGCAATGGCACAACCAGCCAGCGTAGCGCTAAACCCTGTGGTGCCATAGCCAGAAGTAAGCCCAAAACGCCAAGCATCAGTGCCGCAGGACCTGGCAGAGACAGGCTCATAGCCGCTGCCAAATAGGTCGACAATCCATCGAGCATGAACAACAAAAAATTCAGTGATCCATTTGTCAACCACCACACCCATTCGGTCAATGACGGTAGCAGTAGACTGCACAGTAAGGTGGCAAAGCACAGCGGCACAACCACCAAACCCACCCAGGGTACCGCCAGTAGATTAGCAACAGGCGCAACCAACGAGCCACTGTGAAAGAACCAGGCTGTCACCGGTAACAGTAGAACACCCAGCAGTACATGTGTTCTGATCGCCGCCGAAAACTGAACGATTGCTCGGCTCAAACGCGCACGGCGGACTTCAGCATAGTCTGCACTCTCCGTGGGTAGGGGTGCACTGGTCGTACGCTGATGACCCTTATGAAGGTAAAACAGAGCACCTACGGTTCCGAAAGACAACCAAAAACCCGCTGACAAAGGACTCATTATGTTGTGCAACAACACAATGAACAGCGCAATTGACAACCCTGATGCCGGTGGTAGCGAACGACTCCGCCAACTGCACAACCCCCAAACTGTGAGCATCAACACCGCTCGCTGTGCCGGTAACTCGAATCCGGCAATCAGTGCGTAGGTAATCGCGCACAACACACTAATCAGCAAGCCAATCAAGTGAGCATCAAATTTACTGAAGGTTGAAGATGAACCTGGCATCCATCGCAATAGACGTGCGGCCGACCGACCCATCAGATAGCCCCAGCCTGCTAGTAGACTGATATGCATACCCGATATGGCGAGCAAATGGGCCGTACCCGTATCTCGTAGCAATGTCCAAGTGGCGGTATCCACCTGATCCTTGATGCCCAACGTTAATGCAGTCACAAGGTTTGCCCGCGGGGCATTACCCGTCTGTTCACGCACCGCCTTCGACCAGCGTTCACGCATTGCCGACACGTCCAAAACGTGCGCATCCTGTATGTTGATTGGCGCTGGTTGGTCACGGACATAACCCCGTGCGTGCAATCTTTTAGATAATGCCCATTGCACGAGATCAAACCCGCCCGGGTTACGCAATCCGCTAATCGGCTTCATTCGCGCAGTCAACTCCCAGGTCTGACCCGCGCGCAACGTGTGACCGTAACCATACCAACTCAATTGAATCCGATCAGGACCCCAACGCGTATCGCAACTCATACAGGCAAGCACCTTTGCATGAAATCGAATACGCCGATCATCGAGTTCAGGCACGCTGATTACCTTTATCAGTAACCGAGTGTCAACGGAAATTTGGGAGCTGTGTAACTGGTCTGAACTTACGCTGACCAGCGCCATCAGTAGAACCAACACTCCGATAATGACACCGGCTATGGCGCCCCGAAGCCTGGGCCAGCGAACAGCGAACACAATCAGGCTCAGCAGCCCCAACGCGTTGATAAAGGGACTAGGCAATGAGGCGCAGCTCATGATGACCACGACAGTGATCAATGCACTCAATGCACTCAAGGCAATCAAGCGCATAAACAACGTAATCGGTAAACGCCAAAGAGCTCAGAAATACTTGCAGCAAATAAACCCCAAAAACTCAATATTTTCCGGATTTCGACGTTACAGTAGAGGACTTTCCGCTTTTTCGAACAGATGCTCTGACGATGGCCAGTAACTGGTTGAGAGACCGTCTGCCAGATCCCAACACCCTGCGCCATACGTTGCATGTAAAGCTGGGCGACAACAGTAGCGACAGCAAAGCTGGCGGCATTCGGCGCTGGGTGCGCAATACGTTTGCCCAACCGATGGTTTGGCACCTCAACCGACGATCTGTAGCTGGCGGGGTTGCGGTGGGATTGTTTGTCAGCTGGATTCCCATTCCATTGCAAATGCTGCTGGCAGCGGTGCTCGCTGCAGTACTGCGCGTCCATGTGCCTGTCTCCGTGGTCATGGTGTGGTTCACCAATCCTTTGACCTTTGCCCCCCTACTGTATGCAGCTTGGCGCAGCGGGTCAATGATTCTGGGTAAACCAGTTTTCGCAGACCCCTTAAATTTTTCCACACAGAGCCTGCTAACTCACGCTGGTGCTGCCTGGCCAACCTTGCTAACCGGCATGCTGTTCTGTGCCAGTGTCTCAGCGGTATTGGGATTTACCGCCACATTGCTTATCTGGCGTATCCATGCCATACGTCGCTGGCGTCAGCGTCGCAGTCGTCAGCAAATGATTCCTAAGTCACAAGACGTATAGGTGTCAGACGTCACCCCTGAACCTGCAGTTCTCCGTGCGTCAACTGCAGCACTCTGTCCATACGCTTGGCTAATCGGCTGTCGTGAGTCACTAACAGAAAACTGGTGCCCAGTTCGCGATTCAGTTCCAACATCAACGCGTACACCCGGTCTGCGGTATCTTCGTCCAGATTGCCGGTAGGCTCATCGGCCAACACGATATCCGGATTAGTCACCAACGCTCTGGCAATGGCCGCCCTCTGGCGCTCACCGCCTGACAGTTCAGCTGGCTTGTGTCGAAATCGTTCGGCTAATCCCACCCTGGCCAGTAAACTCTGAGCCTGGCGTGTGGCTGTCGCCTTCGCCTCACCACGAATCAGTAAAGGCATGCTGACATTTTCCACGGCACTAAATTCTGGCAGCAGATGATGAAACTGATACACAAAACCAACAGACTGGTTGCGCAGTCGCCCACGCGCAGCCTGATTCAGCTCGGCCACATTCTTACCACTAATGTGAACCGTACCGCTGCTGGGCGTATCGAGTCCACCCAATAAATGCAGCAGCGTGCTTTTGCCGCTGCCAGAGCTACCCACAATGGCCACTCGTTCTGCACGGGTAATCTCCAGTGATATATCGCGCAGTACGTCCACGGATAAATCACCCTGCTCATAACGACGGCCCAGATGCTTCGCCTCCAGCACAACTGGGTGCTCAGCAGTCTCCAGGGGTTTACTGTTCATCGAATTATTACCCTCTAGCGTGCTATTCATACGCCAGCGCTGTGGCAGGATCGGTTCTTGAAGCGCGCCAAGCGGGGTATAGCGTAGCCAGCAGCGACAGGCCGAACGACATTAGGCCCACCTTGACGACATCGGGCAGCCGTAAGTCTGAGGGCATTTTGTCGATGTAGTAGACCTCAGGGTTTAAAACCGGACCAGTAAAACGTTCAATAAACGGCACAACAACATCGATATTACTGGCCAGCGCTACACCACCGATAAGCCCAGCCACCGTACCCAGAACGCCAATCAACACACCTTGAACAACAAAAATGGACAGAATACTGCCCGGTGATGCTCCCTGGGTTCGTAGGATGGCGATGTCAGACTGTTTATCCTGCACTAGCATGACCAGTGTCGAAATAATATTGAACGCTGCCACGGCAACGATCATGGACAAGATAATAAACATCATGGTCTTCTCCATCTTTACCGCCAGAAAATAATTCGCATTCTGCTCGGTCCAGTCGCTAACAAAGTAGTCGAAGCCTAGCTCCTGACGTAATTCACGACTGACTATTGGTGCCCGACCGGTATTGGCAAGCTGCAGTCGCACACCCGAAAAACCGTCCCCCATCTTGAACAGACGCGCACTGTCTGCCGCATGCATGACAGCCAGATTCCGATCAAATTGATACATGCCAAATCGAAATATGCCGGTCACCGTAAAGCGCTTAATTCGCGGTACAAAACCCATCGGTGTCACGGTCGCCTCCGGCGTGATGACCATGATTTTGTCACCGGCGATAGCACCGAGGTAGCTGGCAAGATCAGCACCCAGTAACAGGCCGTATTCGCCTGGCTGAAGAGCAATGTCGATAGACTCTGTTTGTTCTAGCCTGGTGGCAAGTTCTGATACCTCGCTCTCCTGAGCAGGCAACACACCGCGCACTAGAGCTCCTGTTGATCGACCGGCATACACCAGCATGACCTGCCCTTCCACATAAGGGGCAGCACCCAAGACTTCAGGATGGGTCTTAGCGACTTCGGCTACGCTCTGCCAGTCGCTGATCGGATCACCCAAACCAGTGACGGTTGCATGTGATGAAGCCCCGACAATTCGCTCGCGCATTTCCTTTTCAAATCCGTTCATCACAGAAGTGACTGTTATCAGCGCAGTCACGCCCAGCATGATGCCTAGAATGGACACCAACGAGATGAAAGAAATGAAGTGATTGCGTCGTTTGGCCCTTGTGTAGCGTAGGCCTACGAACAATTCATAGGGTTGGAACATGATGGTGTAGAGCAGCAACGGAAGACAAGGTTCGCACGGACAGCGCGGCGATAGGGCAGTACTTTGAAACAAGAACTAGACAGTTTAGGCGCAGGAGGGCCAGGTGTGACATAAATATGGGACAATTCGTCGTCATGCAACGTTCCCGCCAGACAGACGACACAAGAGGTTCATGAGCGCCACCGAAGCCCCCCCTATGTTGCTGCCACTGGACGCAGTATCCAAAACCCAATGGGGCCAGCTATACGGCGCATCCGAGTCGCTAGCCATAGTGGAATACGCCAAGGCCCAACAGGGTCTGGTGGTCGTGGTGGCCCCAAGCACTTCAGAGCTGCTGCAACTGGAAGTGGAGTTGCGTTTTTTTGACGGCGATTCGAACGATGTCCATGTGCTGGGAGATTGGGAAACCCTGACCTACGACCGTGTGTCGCCGCATCAGGACATCATATCGCAGCGTATACGCACCCTGTATTCTTTAGGCGATACAAAACAAGGCATCTTGTTGCTGACAACTGCGGCCCTGATGCAACGTTTGCCGCCACGCAGTTTTCTTGATCAACATGCGCTGATTATTAAAACCGGCGATACCCTGGCACTGGATGATTTTCGCAGCAGGTTGGTTGATGCTGGCTATCGACTGGTAACACAGGTGGAAGAGCATGGTGAGTTCGCCGTGCGCGGATCAATACTTGACCTCTTTCCCATGAGTAGCAATCACCCGTTCCGGGTGGAATTTTTCGACGATGAGATAGACACCATTCGCAGCTTTGATGCCGATACCCAGCGCGGTTTGAACAAAGCGACTCAGATCGAGTTACTGCCAGCCCATGAGTTTCCATTAAATGAAGAGGGTATCAGCCTGTTTCGCAGGCAATATCGCAACAGCTTCGCAGCTGAGAGTAAGAACACACCGATCTATCGCGAGGTCAGTGAAGGTCGCGCACCCGCAGGCATCGAATACTACATGCCACTTTTTTTCGAACAAACCACGGATCTGTTCCAATACTTACCACCTTCAGTTAGCTTCGTTATGGTGGACGGTGCGGTAGCGGCATTGGATCAGTTCGAAGCCAATACGCGTGATCGATTTGAACAGCGCCGTCACGACATTGAACGGCCGATACTGCCACCGGGTGACATCTACCTGAGCGCACAAGAAATTCAAACACAACTGAGTGATCGACATACGCTGAGCACCCAGCGTTTCGAGATTGAGCAACCCGGAAGTCTGGGCATTAATCTGGGCACCCAGACACCCGGGTTGTTTCCGGTTGAGCCTCGCGGTGAGCGTCCGATGGGGGCGCTGCAAGATTTTCTGGGTAAATTCCCAGGCAGAGTCCTGTTTGTCGCCGAGTCCACCGGACGCCGAGAAGCATTGCTCGATCAATTAATCGGCAACCGTTTGACACCGGAGACTGTGGACAGCTGGCACGCTTTTCTGAACAGCGACAGAAATTTATGCTTGACCACAGCCGCCATTGATCGAGGCTTGCAACTTCCCTCAGCCCGATTAGCCATGATTACCGAGAATCAGCTTGGTTCGGGTCGCATTAAACGGCGCGAACGACGCAGGCCGACGCGGGATTCGGAAGCAATAATAGCCAACCTGACCGATCTCAACATCGGTGCGCCAGTGGTGCACATTGATCATGGCGTCGGTCGTTACCAGGGACTGACATCGCTGGCTGTGGGTAATACAGAAAACGAATACCTGACGATTCACTATGCCGGTGATGACAAACTCTATGTACCGGTTGCCTCTCTGCACCTGATCAGCCGATATGCTGGTGCCAGTGAAGAGAGCGCACCGCTGCACAAGCTTGGCACTGATACCTGGCAAAAAGTTCGTCGAAAAGCGGCTGAAAAAGCCTACGATGTCGCTGCAGAACTGCTGGAGATTCACGCCCGACGAGCTGCTCGCAAAGGTTTCGCGTTTCCGGCCAAGTCAGATAATTACAGCCTGTTTAGCGCTACTTTCCCGTTTGAAGAAACACCGGATCAATTATCTGCCATCGATGCCGTTGTGAACGATCTTCGTTCAACACAACCCACTGACCGCGTGGTCTGCGGTGATGTAGGGTTTGGCAAAACCGAGGTAGCGATGCGAGCCGCCTTCGTTGCCGTCGATGCAGGCAAACAGGTTGCGGTACTGGTGCCTACCACCTTGTTAGCACGCCAACATCACAACAATTTTCTGGACCGATTTGCTGACTGGCCGGTACAGATAGAATCGTTGTCACGCTTTGAAACCGCGAAAGAACAAAAAGCCATTTTGAAACGGCTTGAATCCGGCGGTATCGATATCATCATCGGCACACACAAGTTGCTGAGTAAAGAGATCCGTTACCAAAACCTCGGATTGGTGATCATCGATGAAGAACATCGGTTCGGTGTCAGACACAAGGAACACATGAAGGCACTGCGCTCCGAGGTAGATATCGTGACTTTGACCGCAACCCCAATACCGCGGACGCTGAATATGGGCCTAGCCGGTATGCGTGATCTATCGATAATAGCCACACCCCCACAACATCGGCACGCCATCAAGACATTTGTCACCGAATGGTCCGATGTACAAATTCATGAAGCCTGCGAACGCGAACTTGCTCGTGGTGGTCAAGTGTACTTTTTACACAATGAAGTGCAGACGATGGAGCGTATCGTTGAGGACCTTGAACGTATTGTTCCCAATGCCCGCATTAATTTTGCCCACGGTCAAATGCGCGAGTCCGATCTTGAACAGGTCATGGGGGATTTCTACCACCAACGCTTCAATATACTGGTCAGTACGACAATTATCGAAAGCGGTATAGACATACCGAGCGCGAACACCATTATCATTAATCGCGCCGACAAACTTGGACTTGCGCAGCTCCATCAACTGCGTGGCCGTGTTGGCCGCTCACACCATCGTGCCTATGCTTACCTGCTAACGCCACCCAAAGGGTCAATGACCGGTGATGCGGAAAAACGCCTGCAGGCAATAGAGTCTCTGGAAGACTTGGGGGTCGGTTTCACCCTGGCCACGCACGACCTTGAAATCCGCGGTGCTGGTGAATTGCTGGGCGAAGGTCAAAGCGGACAAATTCAGGAAATCGGGTTTACCTTGTACAGTGAACTACTGACTCGCGCGGTCAAGGCGTTGAAAAGCGGCAAGCTACCTGACTATGACAAACCGCTTGCACAAGGCACCGAGGTGGACCTGGGTGTGCCGGCATTGTTACCTGAGGACTACGTTCCCGATGTCCACCAACGCCTCATCCTGTACAAGCGCATCTCAAATGCACCTGACCATGAGGC
>CALKXZ010000357.1 GCA_938003775.1 uncultured Granulosicoccus sp.
CGTTGCCGAATGGCAGGTGGCGCAGTCAATCGGAATTTCACCCTCCTCATCCCAATGTCTGAATGACTCGGACTCGCGATCCGCATGGGGAGAATCAGCCCATTGCTGTTGTATGTCATCGGTTTCAGCAGCGTTAGCGTAATCCACTATACACACTGTAAACATAACCAAGAAAAACCAGATTACCGCCGACATTAGCCAGAGGTTAGATTGCCACAACGACCCAACATTGCATGCAAATAGGGGTCTTTTTTTGGATTGAATAGAGGCACCATTTAATACCTCAATGGGTTGATCGATTATCGACATAGGCCACTCCGTGTTCTGCAACAGGTGGTACACAACCAATGGGCAAGGTGTGCCTCGTGACTGCGGAACGAGTATGCAATACACACAGCACCGTTTATTGATCCGCATCAAAGGGTTGCCTGGTGATATGAGATGTAATGAATCATGTGAAGACAATAACTGTCCATAGAGGTCTGACACTGTCCGTTGACGGTGAGCCAGTGCAGAGTATTTACCAAGGCCCCAAGGTAAGCACTGTTGCCTGGCAACCACCTGCAGGTGCTCGGCTTGATCCTCAGAAGCTCGTCTTGCCCGATCAACAGGTTGCAAGAGGTGATCCGCTGTTCACTGATAACCGCACACCGAACATCCAACACGTTGCGCCAGTCAGCGGCACGGTGCTTAGTGTTCTCCACAATGATGATCATTCACTCAAAGCTATTGAAATAGCACGAAGCAATGCACCAGCCCGTCAGTTTGTCACAGACAACGCGCAAGGTGATGAAGGTGGCTTGCGGCAGCTACTGATGCAATCGGGTCTTTGGACACAATTGCGTGAGCGCCCATTCGAGATCACACCGTCGGTTGATTCAGTACCAGCCGCTATTCTCGTTACGGCTATTGATACTCGACCGCTGGCCGCTGATCCGGCAGTGATCATCGCGCTGGACAAAGACGCCTTCTCACGCGGGCTTGATGCACTGAGCTTACTCAGCACTGGCACTGTTTACGTCTGCCAGGCATCCGGTCCTGCACTTTATGAAGGGCCTTCCGAGCGTATCAAATCAGTTACTTTTGCTGGACCACACCCAGCAGGATTACCGGGGATTCATATTCAACAACTCTGCCGTGTGGGGCGACACCAACACGCCTGGCATATAGACTGCCAGGATGTCATGGCCATCGGGATATTACTACGCGACGGTGAAATACCCGGTGAACGAGTTATATCACTTGCAGGCAATAAAGTACTCAAGCCTCGGTTGTTGCGAACCTACATCGGTGCGCGCATTGATGAGCTGATCTGCGACCAAGTCAAACACGAACCTTCATCGGTAGTGACGTTTGTTGGTAGTATTTTTGCCCAGAAATGCGGTCAATGGCTGGGACGATTCGACAATCAGATTGCGATCATGGCTCGTCCGGCAAAGCGACATTGTCTCCGCCGTTTTAATGAGCTACGGCGTAACACACCCATGACTAAACACAGGAATACAAACACGGATGTACACAACACCATAGCCGGCAACAACTCCTATAAAAAACCCAGCAATGAATCAAACACTTCAACCAACGTAACGCCGTCGCATCTGGGATTCGTTGCAACGCCCCGTCTTGAACGCGTTAACGCCTTCGACACGTTACCAGCACCGCTAATGCGCGCTTTGCTCACCAATGACCTCGTCACCGCCGAGGCACTTGGCTGTCTAGAGCTAATACCAGAGGACCTAGACCTGTTCAGTTTTATTTGCCCGTCCGGTAACGACTACGCGCAAGCGCTGGCGCGCTGCCATCGTCAACTGCAAGGTTATCCAGCGTGACTATGCCCTGGCCAAGGTCATCCAGAATGACCACAGCACTGCCAGGAACTGAGACGTTCTTCTGGACAGAGAGCCGGTTGGCTCTGCTCTGGTTGTTGGGCTTGGTACCCGCCCTACTCCTTGCACTGCTCACGCACAAGCTGCCATTGGTTGGCAACATCCTTATTGCATTGATGACGTTGCAATTGTGGCGCTGTGCAATTGCGCCGTTAACCAGTGACGGTCGTTATGTTCTAACCTGGTTTGAAATCACCCAGGCCTGTTTGTTCGCGCTGTTGTTACCGGCTGCAATTCCCGCCTGGCAGCTTGTGCTAGCCGTCAGCTTTGGCACGGTGTTTGGCGAACGACTGTTGGGTGGCCGTGGTTACACCTTCCTGAACCCGGTGGTGGTCGGCTTAAGTTTTCATTTGTTCTCCTACGATGTGGTTTGGGACAATACAGTGATCGGTACGGTACCGGAGCTTGCGCTACTGCCAGCCTTGGTAGCCTTTTTAGCGCTGGAACTGGTGTCATGGCGCACGCTTACTGCGTTGCTGTTCGGCACATTTTGTTTACAGTTAATCGGGGCACCGTCGCCCTTGGTTTTCTTAGAATCAAGCACCGTCTGCTTGGTGCTGTTGTATCTGGCTGCAGACCCTGTGGTTGGTGGCAGTAGCAATTTGGCACGCTGGCTAACTGGCTTGTTCACCGGTTCGCTGCTGGCAATACTGGCAATGCCATCCATAGGACAACTCTCGACCATCATTTTTGCGCTGCTACTGGCCAGCCTGAGTGCACCACTGATTGATCATCTGGTCGTGCAACTCTATACACACAGGCGCCGTCGCAGAGTAGCCTGAGAAAAGACGTATGCGACTTCGCCACTGGATCAACACAGCACCTGTGGATGGTGCTGCGCACAATCTAGTAATGATGTGTGCGGTCGCTATCGTATCTGCTTTGCTGGTATCCAGCACTGCAATCTGGTTACAACCGAAATACGCAGCTCATCTGGGCGCTATGCGTGCGACCAGCATGGCATCCTTGATCGAATCCATCCCCGCGCTCGCCTCACTGGTGATGTCCAGTTCTGCCGATTCACTGGAATCGCGGCTGATCGATCTGGATACCGGTTGTTTTGTTGAGAACGTTGATGTCGATGCATTCGATGCACGACAGGCTGAGAACGATCCGCAGCAAAGCCGCGCATTGACCAGTGATGACGGCGACACGGCGACTCTATTGAAGCGCCGTACGTATCTTCAGCGCGTCCACCTACTCTATGACAACACAGCACTGCAAATGGTGATCTTGCCTGTGCATGGCCCTGGCTATCAATCAACCCTGCATGCCTGGTTGGTACTCGCTGGCGATCTAGACACAATCGTTGCACTGAACGTACACGAACACGGCGAAACGCCGGGTATTGGTTCACGCGTCGAAGACCCTCTTTGGCAAAAGCTGTGGACAAACAAAAAACTACTGGATGAACAAGGTAACCTCTCCATTGGTGTCACTCAAAACACCGCGACATCGCCTAATGAGGTCGATGCCATTACCGGTGCCACACGCACCAGTCTGGGTGTTAGTAACATGGTGCGATTCTGGACAGGGCCACAAGGCTTCGGGCCGTTCCTCGATAGACAACGCCGGGGTGACCCGTGCTGAACAAGCGTACACTGAACCTGATTGGCGCACCGCTGCGTCGCAACAATCCGGTGACGGTGCAGACACTGGGTATCTGTTCGGCACTGGCCGTAACAACATCTGTGCAGACTGCACTGACAATGTGTGTCGCATTAACCGCGGTGCTGTGCCTTTCGAGCACTATCATCAGTGCGCTACGTCAATACATTCCCAACTCAACACGGTTAATTATCCAGATCACGATTATCGCCTCGTTAGTGATAGTCGTTGATCTGTTTTTGAAAGCCTTTGTGTTTGATATCAGCCAACGTCTGTCTGTTTTCGTATCCTTGATAGTGACGAATTGTCTGGTACTAGGTAGAGCCGAAGCTTTCGCCATGAAGAACCCGGTTCGCGCCAGCCTGATGGACGCCATCGGCAACAGCATGGGCTACAGCCTGGTGCTGTTAATAGTGGCGAGTACCAGAGAATTATTCGGTACTGGGCAGCTTTTCGGCTATACCGTGTTGACGCGAGTCGAAGACGGCGGCTGGTTTGAACCATTGGATTTCATGCTCAAAGCACCCAGTGCCTTTTTCATCATCGGACTGCTGGTGTGGGTAGGTCATAAACGTAACGTTGACACACCGGTGGCGCACGAACAGCATCACACCACGGTTGTCATCAGCGATCATAGAACTTCTCATGACTGAGCTGTTTATCGCTTCAATCTTTGGCGACAATATCGCGCTGGCCTTCTTTCTAGGCATGTGTACTTTTCTGGCGGTGTCACGGCGAGTAAGTACCGCATTGGGTTTAGGGGTTTGTATGGTGATTGTTCTCATGCTGACCGTACCGCTGAACCAGCTTGTTTACGAATATATCGTACAACCCGACGCACTCACCCGCTTTGGCATGCCGCCGATGGATCTGTCTTTTCTAACGCTGGTCAGTGCCATTGGCATTATTGCAGCTGCGGTGCAGATTCTGGAGATGCTGTTGTATCGTTACGCACCAGCGCTGTTCGATGCCATGGGTGTATTCCTGCCGTTGCTCACGGTCAACTGTGCCATTCTTGGTGCCAGCCTGTTTATGGTTGAGCGTCAGTACGACTTCACCACTAGCCTTGTCTATGCCGGTGGCAGCGGCATAGGCTGGGCCTTAGCCATCGTGCTACTGGCAGCCATCCGGCAACGGTTGGAATTCAGCCGCATACCAGAGCACCTGCAAGGGCTGGGTATGGCATTCATTCTGACTGGTCTGCTGTCGATGGGTTTTGCAGCGTTGGCTGAGACAACGTAAGCGTGCTCACGGTACTGACATCGGCCGTGGGTCTGTTGGGCTTTGCCATCGTGCTGAGCATCATCATTCTCGGCGCACGTCGTTTGTTAGTACCTAGCACACCGGTACCCATAACAATCAACCAAGAACAACAACTTACTGGGCATTTTGGTGAGTCTCTGTTACGCGCGTTGACCGACAACGATATTCATGTACCTTCTGCCTGTGCAGGCGCTGGCACCTGCGGACTGTGTCGTGTGCATATTGATGGTAAGGCACCGCAGGCAAACCCTATTGAAAAAGCACTACTGCCCACAACTCGTCTGGACGTTGGCGATCGACTTGCCTGCCAGATTCATCTGCGCGAATCGCTGGCGATCAACCTACCGCAGAGCATGTTGTCAACACGCTCCTGGAGCGGTACGGTTTTGTCCAACCGAGCCTTGTCCCCGTTGATCCGGGAACTGAGAATTAGCCTAGATACCGACTCGCTGAGCTTTGAACCTGGGAACTATATCCAGATTACGGCACCTTCAGGCACGGCTCGATTAACCGACGTTGACCCTGACGAGATGCACCGGAAAAGCTGGGAAAGTTTGGGTATCAGCCATTTGGGCGTACACAGTGACAAACCACTAACGCGCGCCTATTCGCTAGCCAACCGACCCGAAGATGCTAACGCGGTAACGCTGATGGTACGACTGGCACTGCCACCACCAGACAGCGCCGACACCATTCCACCCGGCTTCGTGTCTACCTGGCTTTTTTCCAGGCAGGTGGGGGATACGGTTGACCTCTCCGGCCCTCATGCAGGCTTTCACATTGTTGATGAGACCTGCGAGATGGTGTTCGTGGGTGGGGGCGTTGGCATGGCCCCACTGCGCTCAATGATTCATCGGCAACTCAGCCGTCCACAGCATGAGCCACTGACCTTCTTCTATGGGGCGCGCTCAGATGATGACCTATTG
>CALKXZ010000358.1 GCA_938003775.1 uncultured Granulosicoccus sp.
ACGGATAGCAGTATCGGGAGGCTGCCAATGGATTCATGGCGTGATTAGCGCGTTTGCATCCGCTGTGGCAATTGCTAGAGGCCCCTGCGTGTAACTATCTGTGAGTCGTCTATATTCAAGAGTACCTTTGTGCGGCACAGGTGCTAGTGGGTCTTGCGGCCTGTCCATAGCGACTATGGAGCGAAAGACGGGTCGTGCAGAGCGGTGTCAAAAAAGTTCGTCATCACAATTGGTCATAATTCAAACCGATTTCAGCCCTCAGTGCCGCCCTCGTCTGTTGTTCAATAGGGCATCAGTATCCAGTCGAAACACGCAAATTTACTATGAAAATCAGACTTAACAGCACGTTACCGTTTACACCTGTTCAGCTCGATGCCAAACATGTCTCACCGCGACGTGCCGTGGGGCAACTGCATGGGATCGTTGATGGGTGTGAGTATCGTACACCGGTCTATGCGTTCAGGCACGGGGATGATGATCAGATTCACTACCAGATAGACCCAGAAGAACGAGTCTATTTTGATGGGCCGACCGCTGTATCTGCACCGGCTCAGGTGGCGCGTCCGCCGAACGCTATTGATCGGCTCGAATGGGTTGCCCACGAAGACACACACAATTACAAACCGTATTCCTTTTTAATCATGAATGCCATGACTAAGTTGGTGGGTAACTGGGATGGTACGGTTTACCATACACCTAACGGTGAGCGTCTAAGCAACTCGTTCTGTAGCACCACATTGCAGATTATTGATGCCTGTGTTTGCAACCGGTTTGGCTTGTGGGCTATGGTGGGTCTCACCGCTGATCGGGCCAATGAGGCGATGCCCTGTGCCACTCCTCGCCAATTAGGCTGGGTAGCGCTCTAATGCCGAGACTGTGTGTGATGTAACGTCTGGTCACTGTATTGTCACCAAAGCTGTGTAACCTGCAGTTGTACTGACAACCCAGGGAGCTGTTCAGAATGCTACGTTTACTCAATACTGTTGCCGTATTGGTTCTAGCCATGCTCGGTTATGCCAGTCCGACGCATGCACAACAGGACTGTGCGGAAGCAATACCTGTCTACCTCATACAGGGTGCCAGTCATGTGTCACCGCTGATCGGTCAACAGGTTCAGACATGCGGTGTTGTAACAGCCGTTAGTTTCAGTGGCTATTATCTTCAGGACGCATTGGGTGATGACAACGAGGCGACATCAGATGGTGTTTTCGTCTCGCAACGAGGCGACAAACCGGCCGTAGGTACATACGTCCGTCTCAGTGCAACGGTCACCGAAGTTATTGGAGGCGCAGAGGCGTCCGGTAACCTGTCTGTCACAACGCTTACCGATGCTGATGTGTTAACCAGTGAGTCAGATGCTGAATTACCGGCGCCTGTATTGATCGGCTTGGGCGGTCGCCTACCATCGAGCACCACTGTTATTAGTGATAGCGAGATCCTCTCACCGATCAATTTGCAACAGGTGTCCGATGCCGCTAGCACACCGTTTAATCCTGAAACAGATGCGCTGGATTTCTATGAGTCGCTGGAAGGTATGCGGGTCAGCGTCGCTAATCCAGTGGCGGTGTCGGCTATTCGCCAGTTCGGCAATTTCAGTGCGGAAGTATTCGTGTTGTCTGACAATGGTGCAAACATTTTACCCATAGATGCCCGTACAGATCGTGGCGGTATAGCGTTACAGCCAGATCGTGACAATCAGGGTGACCAAAATCCTGAACGTATACAAATTCAGTTTGACGGAACGCTATTTGGCAGCACAGATTATCCGCTTATCAAAGTTGGCGATACGCTGAACACGCTGACCGGTGTCATGGGCTATAGCTTCGGTAATTTCGAGGTCAACGTCATCGGACCTGTCACGATAACCCCAAGCGCACTTGAACCGGATCAGTCAGGTCTTGCCCTGCAAAATTCAGATGTCACCATTGCCAGTTATAACCTGTTAAACCTGAGTGCTGTGGAGGCTGATGATGATCAGCGGGCCCGTATTGCTGAACACATAGCGTTAAATTTGCAAGGCCCTGATATCATTGGATTGCAAGAGGTGCAGGACAATAACGGTGATGCGGGTGATTGCCCGCGTGACGAGACAGCCGCCTGTGCTGGCGTATTAGATGCCAGTGTGACGCTGAATAAATTAATAGATGCGATAGTCGCTGCAGGTGGCCCGGGTTACGTGTTTGTTTCCGCCGACCCGCTGGTCGAAACCACCGATGACAACCGCGATAACCCAGATACCTTTGGTGGAGCTGCGCTGGGCAATATACGCAACGCTTTTTTGTATAACCCGGAGCGAGTCCGTCTAATCAGCTCTCAAGGCATAACGCGTGAGGAACTGGCACAGCGTTCAGTGAGCGTTCCTGAGGCATTCGATACATCCCGTGATCCACTTGAAGCAGTATTTGAGTTCAATGCTGAGACGCTGACCGTGTTTAACAATCACTTCTCTTCGCGGTTTGGTTCTAGCCCAATATTTGGTGCTTTCCAGCCGTTTGTCCAGGCCGGTGAAGAGAATCGTGCAGCCCAGTCATTGGCTATGCATGAATTGGTTGTACACGCGTTGGAACAAGACCCTGCTGCCAATGTCGTGGTACTGGGTGACTTGAATACCTTTCAGTTTACGGATGAGTTGGCTGAGGTTTTACCAGCTGGTAGTGGTGCCAGTTTGTTAACCAACCTTGCCACAACCCTGGCTGACCCAGAGCCCTATTCGTTCATTTTCGAAGGGAATTCCCAAGCGCTGGATCACATCTATGTCACTGACAACCTGGTTGCAGGGGCAGAAGCAGATTACGTTAACGTCAATACAGATTTCCCCCGCCTGTTTGATTCGGTGGTAGCCAGTGATCATGACCCAGTCGTTGCTCGATTGAGCCTGTCAGTGCCGGTCGGTGCGCTGGGATTAACCGGGCAAGTCTATTCAACCAGTGCACTGGAGATATTCTGGAACCGTAATCCCTCTATTGTTGAGTATGAGGTTTATCGAGACCAGCAATTGTTGACGACAACAACGGCCGTTAGTTTTTTTAATCAGGGTTTGCCTAGCAACACTCGATTTGATTATCGTGTGGTGGGATTGCAACAGGGTGTGCCGGTCCTTGAGCAGAGGATCAGTCTTCGAACTGATCCTGTGGGCGGTCCAGGTTTATTTCCGGTGGAAAATCTAACGGGCAGCGTGTATTCATCGACGGCACTTGAGCTGTTTTGGGGTGTGTCGGAATTTTCCTCACCACCTACAGGCTTTACTATCACACGAGACACGCAAGTACTAGCCACTATCGATGGCCGCAGTTTTTTTGAAGAGGGACTAGCTCAAGATACGGCGTATACCTATCTTGTTACAGCGTTTGATGATGATGGAAATGCCAGTTCACCGCAGCAGATTCAATTGCGCACACGCACAGCTGTTGATAATTCCCCGGTTACCGAAGGCCCGTCGCCTGTCACCTCGCTAACCGCGTTGGTTTACTCAGGAACCGCTGCCGAGATTTTCTGGCAGCTACCGCAAGCGGGCAGCGCAGCTGTAAGTTTTCAGGTGTTTCGCGACGACCAACTCATCGATACCATTGATGGGCGCAGCTTTTTTGATGATTCACTGGAAAACGGTACCGCCTATTCGTATTCCGTTGTACCGCTGGATATTCAAGGGAAGGTTGGTTCCGTGGCCACTGTGACACTAATGACCAATACCCAGTAGGCTGTTGTTTGATGTCTGTTCGACACAGTACGACTCTTAAGTTACACGGTGGCTGAAAACATGGTGCCCGGTTGCGCTTTGATGTGTAGTGTTAAAAATTCGAAACCAATACTCATTGACCGATTCTGTGGCATGTTTTGGCAGTAACGCGCGATACAGATAGCGTTCAGGGCATCGGTATCAATCAGCACAATCGTGTCGGGGCGAATCACGCTCTGGCAACTGATGGCACAGCCAGCGACTGATAGGTCAGTCAATATTGCATCTGTTGGAACAGTGAGTGGCCAGACTGTCCACAGCGACACGGTGGCTGTGTGGCTGTGACGATAGATTTTTCGTAGCTCTTCCCCATACGACTGTTCCAAGGATTGTATGGACGTGGCTGCCCCACCGCAGCGTACACAGTGATCGGGCTGACCATACCAGCGGTTGTCAGTGGGTGTTACCGGGTGGAGTGCATGACAGAAGGGGCATTGAGGTTTTCCCGGCAGAGCCGCTGCTGCGTCTGCGCGGGTTCGGTTGTTGGTTTGATCGGGTTCGGGGTGAGGGTTGGAACCGGCATTATGCTGACACGTATCGGGCTGGTCCGAATCGTTTTCGCTGTGCTGGCTTTTCGTTGCTGTGTGCGCATGGGTAGGTTCATCCGCTGAGTCAGGCTTGTTTTGCTGCGCGGTCAAATTATCAGAACCTAAGCGTTTCAGTTGTCGATCATAACGCTTACGCTTCACTGGGTCGCTTAGGATACTGAGTGCCTCGTTGAGCTGCTGCGCGACACTTGGATCACCCCCCAGATCAGGATGATGCCGTAATTTTTGCATCATTGCACGGTAGCTTGCCTTGATTATCGGCGCCGGGGCATCTGTTTGAACGTGCAAAAGCTGGTAGAAGTTGATTGATGAATCCACACTGGGGTATCGGCACGATGTCACGCCAGATTGAGTGACACCATAGCCACTGCGCGGCCGGTTCAGGTGTGTTGCTATAGGCTGCTTGGCGTATCGAGCAGAATCTGCCGTTTCGGGTTGCTGCCTGGCGTTGCAGATAGGCGCCTTTGATATTTTATTCGGGTATTGCTACTGTGGCCCTTTATAGTTTGTGGAGTGGTTCACATGCCTGCACTCACTGTTCAAGCGTCCATCGAGATCGATGCACCGGCTGTACGAATTCGCGACAGCCTGGTTAACTTTGAAACGTGGCCAATCTGGTCCCCATGGTTGTATACCGAACCGGAGGCACAAGTAACGTATCGTGGTCAAAAGGCTGAAACGGGTCATGGTTATGATTGGCTTGGTAATAAGACGGGCGCTGGTGGTATGACGCTAACTCGTGTTTCTGATACGCGAATAGAATGTGATCTTCAATTTCTCAAGCCCTTCAAGTCCCAGGCCGACGTGGCGTTTGATCTCCATGAGTCTGGGCCTGCACAGACTCGTGTTACCTGGCATATGAACAGTCGTCTACCGATTTTTATGTTCTGGATGCAGGCGAGTATGGCTGGCATGATCCGCTCAGACTACAACCGGGGCCTACGACTACTAAAGGACTATATAGAGCTCGGAGTGACCGGGTCCAGCACTCAAGCATTTGATATTGTGTCAGTAGAGGCACAGCCCTACATCGGTGTTCAGGCCAGCACGGATATGGCAGACATATCCGCATCAATGGACAAGACATTTAACTCGCTGGTCACAGGTGCACGCGACAGCGACGTTACCATCACGGGCAAGCCGTTCAGTCTCTACAACAAGATTGACATTAAACAAGGCAGGTGCACCTATACAGCGGCCTTACCCATTGCGCAGCTATCGACAGTTGCGTTGCCACTGGTGTCGTCAACAAGACCGGCTTGTTCAGCACTCAAGGTTGTTCATACCGGTCCTTATCGGCATTTGGGCAATGCATGGGCCGTTTTAATGGGCGAGGCCAGGCACCGCAAACTCAAGGCACATAAAGGCATACCGCCCTTCGAAAGTTATTTGAATGACCCCGATACAACGCTCGAAGCGGACCTGATTACAGAGCTCTACTTTCCTGTTCGTGGCTAATTGCCACCTAACTGACGAACTCGTTGTCGTCATTTTTTGGCAATTACAACGACCTGGATCAAGCACTGAATGAAGCTGCGAGGGTATCAGCGCGGTTCACGGATGGGCTGTACAAGTGGGCGAAAGCAGTATGGTAGGATCGAACAAGCTACAGGCTGTACTGATCAAGAATGGTGCGCTCATGAGCGCACTCTTCAGAACTCTGTTTAACCCCTTATCGTCAATACTCATCGCAAAATCATGAAAGACGCTGTTATTGTTTCCACCGCACGAAGCCCTATTGGTGTGGCGTTTAAGGGTTCTTTGAACAACATCAAATCGCCCACGTTAACGGGTCATGCAATCTCCCATGCAGTGGCACGCTCGGGTGTTGATCCTGCTCAAATAGACGATGTCATCATCGGTTCTGTACTAACTGCTGGCACAGCTGGGATGAATGTGGCGCGCTTGTCGGCGCTGGCGGCTGGACTTCCCGTTGATGTGCCAGGTCAGACTGTCGATCGACAATGTTCTTCAGGGCTAATGGCCATCAGCACAGCTGCCAAGCAGATTATTGTCGACAATCAACGTATCGTGGTTGCTGGCGGTCAAGAGAACATATCTGCGCTGCAGACTACGTACTTAAAATCGGTTGCCGATGAGAAAGACAGCAACGTTGTGGCAAAATCTGAGCATGCGTATATGCCTATGCTCCTTACGGCCGAACATGTCGCGAAAGTCTATTCTGTGAGTCGAGAGGCTCAGGACGAATACGCTTGCGAATCTCAGGTGCGCACTGCTAAGGCACAACAGAGCGGTGCTTTTGATGAAGAAATTGTCCCGATCAGCGCCACACAGAGGGTCAAAAATAAAGAATCAGGTGAAATCTCGCTGCGGCAGGTGACGCTAGACAAGGATGAAGGTAACCGACCGGCAACCACCGTAGAGACACTGGCAGGCTTGAAGCCAGTCATAGACGGCGGTCTCGTGACAGCTGGCAATGCCAGTCAACTCTCCGACGGCGCTTCGGCGTGTGTGCTAATGGACGGTAAATTGGCTGAGCAGCGCGGTTTGTCGCCGTTGGGTATTTACAGAGGTATGGCGGTTGCAGGCAATGCACCAGAGGAAATGGGTATTGGCCCCATTTATGCCATCCCTAAGTTGCTCAAAAATGCAGGGTTAAAAATTGCCGATATCGGTTTGTGGGAGCTCAATGAGGCGTTTGCCTGCCAAGTGCTCTACTGCCGCGATTTTTTGGCGATTGACCCGGCAATCTACAACGTTAATGGCGGCGCCATTTCCATTGGTCACCCGTACGGTATGACAGGATCCCGACAAGTCGGACACGCTCTAATAGAAGGTCGGCGACGAGGCGTAAAGTATGTGGTTGTATCAATGTGTGTAGGCGGTGGCATGGGTGTGGCAAGCTTGTTCGAAATAGCCTGAGTAATGTGTAGTAGTGTTGGGTCTAACCGTTGCCCACAACTATTTCAACAGGAATCCACGCTCTTTCAGAAAGCCATCCATGTGGGGGCGAGACTCTTTACCCACCAGTGCTTTCATTTCCTGACTCCAACTACTGTCCTTGTTACCTCCGGTACGTGTCAGGTAATAGTCTCGAACGGTCTCGTCGTAGGCGTTAACGTTACTGTCAAATACGCCGCTATCATAGTGCTCGTGCATCAATACGGCATCCAGTGGCATGCGCGGCTTCACCTCCGGATCCTGGTCAGGATAACCGAGACATAAGCCGAATACGGGGTACACTTGATCCGGTAGATCTAATAACGCGCTAACGGCGGCTGGGTTGTTGCGTAGCCCACCGATATAACAAATTCCCAGGCCTAGTGACTCGGCGGCCACGACGGTGTTTTGCGCAGCTAGCGCAACGTCTACAGTAGCGATAATAAAATGCTCCGTCATGCCTGGAGCGAATTCTCCACCTTGCTGTTGGCAGGCAAATTTTGGTCGATTCAGATCTGCGCAGTACACCAAAAAGGCCCCGCAGGAAGCCACGTAAGGTTGCCCACCAGCGAGTTCTGCCAATTTGTGGCGTGTTTCGGTTTCGTGAATCTGAATAACGGTGACCGCCTGAACGTTACTGGATGTGGCGGCACATTGACCACAATTCACCAACTGGTTTACGACGGACTGATCAATAGGTTTTTCAGAGAATTTACGGATAGACCGATGGGATTGAAGCAATTCGATAGTACTATTCATGAGGTGTTTTTCCGGCAGACTGCGTGTAAGGTCACTGAATAATAGATCAAACACAGGGTGGAGAGAGATGAATAAGACCGAGAACGGTGATGCTGCAGGTGAATCGCAACGCCGCACCTGGAATCACATGACGCCTGTGCTGTTGCCAGCATTATTTGAATGGCCACCCAGGCCTGTGGCGGCATTGGATTCATTGATTCGTCGCTGGGTGAGCATTTCTCGGAGCCTGTTATTTTTAATATTAGCGTTGATTGCTTATAACTACTTTCTGCCCGATGTGACGACTCTAACCCGTCTATCACCTGAATGGATCTTGCCGATTTGGTTGAGAAATCTGGCGTTGATGGGTGTTGTCGCTGGCGGGTTGCATGTGTACCTGTATACCTTCAGAGCGCAGGCCAGTCGATTGAAATACGACCCACGCGAACAGATGGAGAAAAGTAAACGTTTCACCTTTGGGCATCAGCTGTTCGATAACATGTTCTGGTCATTGGCCAGTGGTTGTACCGTCTGGACTGTCTATGAAGTGTTGTACCTTTGGGGGGCGGCCAATGGTGTCATTCCTACCCTGGGGTTTGCCAGTCACCCTGTTGCATTTGCTCTGTGGCTACTGGTGTTGCCTCATGTGTTTTCACTGCACTTTTATCTCATTCATCGTTTGCTGCACTGGCCACCGCTATACACGATGGCCCACAAGCTGCACCATCGCAATACGCATGTTGGTCCTTGGTCGGGAATGTCAATGCATCCTATCGAGCATGTTCTCTATATTTCATCAGTGCTGATACATTTTGTCATTCCATCACACCCAGTCATTGCCATTTTGCATCTTTACTCGCGCAGCCTCGGCCCTGCATTCTCACATTCAGGGTTTGAAAAAATACTGTTTAAAGAGACCAAGCTCATCGACTCCGCTGATTTTCATCATCAACTGCATCATCGTTTCTTTGAATGTAACTATGGCAGTCCAGATGGTCCGTGGGACAATTGGTTTGGTTCATTGCATGATGGATCTAATGAGGCAACGGCTGCTGTCAAAAAACGACGTATGCGCATGTATAAAAACAAGAAAGCGACTGCAGCCACATGATGACAACACTGCGTGGCATCAGTCGGCACGGTGTTATGATCGTGTTGATATTTTATAAAACAAGCGAAACGATCGCATGAACGAGTGCACCACACAGCCGCGTCGCAGTTTCATTTTTTCACCTGGCCTAAAGCCTGATATGTACCCAAAAGCACTGGCTTCAGGTGCTGATATTGTCTGTGTTGAACTCGAGGACGGTATTGCTCCTAAGGATAAGGACTCTGCCCGAGATCATGCGTTAAAGCTGTTTGAACAACCTCAAGCTGCCGATGGTGTTGAACGTATTGTTCGCATCAATTGTTTACGCGAAGCATTTGGCTTAGCCGACGTGCAGGCTGTTCTTGCCACGCAAACACCCCCTCCTGCCTTAATGCTACCCAAGGTGCGAACAGCGGATGAAATTCAGTTGCTCGATGAGCTTCTAACAGAACGTGGTCATGATACGCGGTTGCACATTATCATTGAGACTAATGCAGCACTAGAAGCTGCCGTGGATATCGCCCAGTGTAGTTCACGCATCGACGCACTGTTTTTCGGTGGTGTTGATATGGCAGCGGAATTGCGTTGCGAGAATGCCTGGCAGCCGCTGCTATACGCTCGTTCTCGAGTTGTGCATGCTGCTGCTTCGGCTGGAATTGATGTTATAGACGTACCATTTCTGGACCTTAATGACCAAGACGGTATGCTAGAAGCTGCCCAGCAGGCGAAGTCACTGGGGTTTTCAGGCAAGGGTTCGATTCATCCAAAACAAATACCCCTTTTGAATGAGGTATTCACGCCCAATCCAGACGAAATAGCGCGTGCCCGACGTATTATCAAAACCTTTGAAGAAGCTGATACGGGATTGGTCGTCATTGACGGAAAGCTGATAGAAAAGCCTGTGTTGCGGGACATGCATCGAATTGTTGCCATCGCTGATCGACTATCGTTATGAGTTACTAATGCGTCAGTAAGTCGGGGTAACCACCGGATTGAGTCAAAAAAGCGCGTGACTATGAACTGTGTCGCTCTCATGTAACCTGTTGTGATGTGTCAGATGCAAGGTTCTCCGAGATAACGGTACATCTGTTTCTATCGGTGCCGATGCAACAGCATGGGTATAACTATTCTGAGAATTGTAGTCAATAGAGTTGCTGGGTGCTTGGCCTGTCAATACGCTGCTGGCCGCTGCTGATGGATCTGGCTGATTGCACGTCAGGTGCTTGCCAAGCGTTGCTGGCCGTGGCGTTTCCGTTTCACATGATTGTATGTTCTGAATCCACGATTCTGCACTGTGGCGATTCGTTAAAAAAAGTATTGCCTTGTACGCAAGACGCTAATCGACGGCTTTTCGATTGTTTTACGATGCAGCAGCCAGTCGGTGTGCTGGATATGTCCGACGTTAGTCAATTGCCTGGCCGCCTTTGCGTCCTCCGATCTATCGAGAAGCCCTCACTGTTGTTAAGGGGTCAAGTCGTTAAGACAACCAATTCAGGCAGTATCGTATTTTTGGTTGAACCTTGGGTCAATGATGTATCCACACTTCGTGCTACAGGCTTATCACTGGATGATTTTCCCCTGCACAGCCCAATCAATGATTACCTGGAGTTGGTTGAGTCACAGCAAAGTGCGTTGCGTGATAGCCACCGTCTCTCCGAAGAGCTTGGTGTCTTGAATCTTGAACTTGAGGAGCGTGTCCAAAGACGCACGCAAGCGCTGGAGAAAAATACTCAAGCGTTGCTGGAGTCCAAACAAATACTTGAACAAGAAATGAATGAACGAGAACGTGTCGAAATTGAGCTAAGGCATGCCCATAAACTTGAAGCTGTAGGTCAGCTCGCTGCAGGTATAGCCCATGAAATTAATACCCCCATGCAATTTATTGGCAGTAGCGTTCAATTTCTTAAAAATGCTTTCAAGAACTTAGCTGAAGTGAGCGAACATTTAGAAAATTGTGTTGCATTGATTGAAGGGCATGACAACGATGTAGCGCGTTTCAATAAAATTCTACAAGATGCTGATCTTGACTACGTTAGGGATCGCGTACCAAAGGCGATTGATAGAACGCTAGAAGGTATTACTCGAGTCTCTCAAATTGTAGGGGCAATGAACGAATTTTCACATCCTGATAAACAAGAAAAATCGCCAACGGATATTAATCGAGCATTGGATACCACGATTATAGT
>CALKXZ010000359.1 GCA_938003775.1 uncultured Granulosicoccus sp.
GTGATATCGGTGATGGTATTGAGTCCATGGTGGCACGGACGCAGCAGGGCCAACACCTATCGACCATAAAACCAGCAGCAGACACCGTCTGGAAATATGTCAGCCAGTCCCGTCGGCTAGTAATTCCGGACAACGCTGCTATCGATGACTTTCGACAACAGTACGAGCGTGAAGCCCTATGGATCAGTAAAATTCTGCACCGCGCCACACCGTTTGTCGGGCATATTGTCGAACAACTGGATAAGCGGTTTCTGCCTGTGGAACTGGCCTTACTGCCAGCCATTGAAAGCGGCTACCAACCCGATGTACACAGTGCTGAGAATGCCGCCGGTATCTGGCAGATCGTACCGGAAACCGCTCATGAGATTGGCATACAACGTAGTCAATGGTTCGATGGACGTGCTGACATAGTGGAATCAACGGTTGCGGCTATCGACTACCTCAGCTATCTGAACGCTGAATTTCACGGCGACTGGCTGCTGACTCTGGCGGCCTACAATGCCGGACCTGGCCGTGTACGAGGTGCCATCAAACGTAATTTGAGACAAGGCGTTGCGACAGATTTCTGGTCACTTCCACTGCCCCGCGAAACACGCGAATATGTCCCTAAATTTCTGGCGCTTGTGGCTATGCTGCGAACCGGGCCATTGCCTAACTTTGACATTCCATTGATAGAACGCGGTGACGGTTTTAAGCTTATCGAACTGACTCATCGGGTCAGCCTGGATAAGGTCGCCACTGCCAGTGGCCTGCGCGAATCTACTTTGCGACGGCTCAATGCAGCTCTGGTACACGGTGTCACACCTCCATCAGGGCCACATCGCATTTACATACCAGCGGGACAGCAGCAAGAGATCACACAACGACTGGCGGAATCAAAATCACTGGCAATGTTCACTGTACCTGCCCGCCACACGGTCGTGTCCGGGGACACAATCAGCAGCATTGCGCAACAATACGGCCTGTCTCAGTCACGTCTGCTTGAACTCAACGCCCTTGACGACACACTCATCAAGATTGATGACGTGCTCATCGTGCGCATCAATTCCGCGGTTAATCAACCGCAAATGGAGTATGTGGTTACTATTGGCGACACACTGTCAGATATCGCCCAGCGTTTTTCCGTTCAGGTAAGCCAAATCAGAGATCGAAGCGGACAACCACTGACCAACCATGTGATTCACCCAGGTGAACGGTTGTCAATAGTTTTCGATAGCAGTGCCGGGTAGTGGCGCTGATTGAACGATACCGATTAAGTTGAATCCAACTACATCACGCTGGTGTATTATGGCGCACTCAGTGTCAAGTGCACGCCTATTTTCAAGTTCTCAGTAAATAGCTGATTAACAAAAACAGGTTGGTCTATGGAACCGATGAGAGCGACTGTTGACGTCAGCTGTTCAATTGCCAATAATTGGTCGCCTAAACCGCTGAGTATCGCATCTACTGCGTTGCCAATCCGGTTCATACAGAACGTTTTACAGGATTGCTCATGACCACCATTATCGTAACGCATGAAGACAACGAAGTTGACGAATTCGAATTTGATAGCGATCACAACACTATCAGTATCGGTCGCCGATCGAGCAACGATGTATGTGTGCCCAATCTGTCTGTCAGCGGCAACCACGCGCAAATCGTCATAGAAGGTTCCACGGCCAGACTAGAAGATCTGAACAGCACCAACGGCACCTACATTAATGGTCAGAGCGTTACCCGTCAGCCACTAGAGGACGGCGATGAGATAATCATCGGCAAGATCCGCATTGCTTTTTTGCATACCGCTGAGATCGTTGAGACCGTTGCCAACACGCACGCTACAAACGACAGTGCAAACATAGCGGGTGCACAGGCGGCCAATACGGAATCGGTCCTTGCCGACAAGCAGAACCAGCAAAATACCGATCAACCTGCTAGCGCAGCAGCGCCGGTTATGGCCGCCGCCTCGCATGTCACCGCATCGTCCGTCGCCGCATCGCCAGTCACTGAGGGGCATGAACCTGCTGCGCGCATGGTCAGTGATTTTGGCGATGGTCACCATGCGCACGGTGACGAGCTTGACCCATTGTCAATGAATGATGCCAATGTCGGTCATACCGAGCCACCAGTGGCTGATGCGTCATCGACACCGCACCCACTGGACGGTGTCGAACGATTTCCAGTTCAGGCGGACGCTGACAAGCCGCCAATGCACGAACTCGACTCGACACCAGCAACCTCCAAAGGTGCAGTCATTGAAATAAAAAATGGTGCGAAGTCTGGACAAATTCTACCGATCGACAAACCCGTGACCACCCTAGGTAGGCCAGGCATCCAGATTGCAGCAATCATGCGCAAGCCAGATGGTTATTTTCTCATGCACATTGAAAGCGACGACAGTGTTGATCGCCCCACGTTGAACCAAGACGTAATCGGCGATGAACCGGTTCTACTACACAGTGGCGACGAGCTGAACGTAGCCGGTATTGACGTTGAATTTATGCTGTCCTGATTCTCACGGTTGTTCGGTAGCAACACAACGAACCTTAGGATTTTATAGCTTGCTTTTGATAGTACATATCCTTATCGGCGCATTTAATTAGCGTATCAATGTCATAGCCATCGTCTGGGCATATGGCCATGCCGATCGATGCCCCCGTTGTCATCGATAACTCTTCGGCGTCTGACTCAGGTAAGGACTGTAGTGGCTGTGAAAGTGCCTGTTTCAGCTTATCTCGTCTGGCATTAGCGCTGTCTCGATTCGAGACCTTATCGACCACTACCAGAAACTCGTCACCACCATAACGAGCGGCAAGATCCTGCTCGTCTAACGCGTCTGTGAGTCGTTGTGCGATTTCAACTAAGACGCTATCGCCTACTTCATGACCGTAACGGTCATTAATTTGTTTAAACTTGTTCAGATCTATAAACAAGACAGCAAACGGGTGACTGTTCGCATTACGCCTGTGACGAAGAATACGATCTTCAATGCGGCGTACAATGGCTTCACGATTGGCTATGCCAGTCAGTCTATCGGTTAGCAGCCTGTCCTGCATCTGTGCAAATGATTTCGCCAGATCACCAATCTCATCATTACGCTCAATCGGTATCCTACTGTCTAAAATACCGTCCGCCAGTGACTTTGACGCGTGTGCCAACTGCCGAAGATCCCTTGAAATCAGGTTCAGCACCAGAAAACCGGTTAACGCTATCAGAACACAGGCGAGTAACGCCAGCCACACTGTTCGTTTCACGTTGCGTGATACTTTATGCATGAAATCATCGCGGGGAACGGCCACTATCACCACCCAGTCCAGACCTGCAGTATCTTGAAGTCTAGTAAAACCCATTTGCACCGTATCACCATCTGGCCCTGCAAAAAAACTGGTTCCAGGCCCTGCCAAAAAGTCAGTCTTACCCGCTAACTTCTTCACACTGTCATAGGCCGCTACCACTAATGGGTCCTGACTATCAGCAGCATTAAGACGCCGGTTGTCTTCGCCAACACCTTTGCGTAAATGGGGGCCGCGTGATGCGGCAACAAGATTGCCATCGGGCTCGACAATGAACGCAACGCCATGAGGAGTCAGCGGTAGTTTTTTTAAAAATACGTTCAGTAGCTCCATTGACAGGTCTGTTGCAACAACGCCTTCGAACCCGCCTTGTGCGTTGTTAACACGCCGTGCGCGGGTACTAACCAGCTCCAGCGTCTTGAAGTCGATATAGATCGCAGTCCAGGTCTGGTTGCTCTGATCCTGGCCAGCCTTATACCAAGGTCGCTCCCGCGGCTCGAAAACCCGTTGCTCCTGCACCGGATTTTCCAATTTTCCGTTGATGCGCGAATATCGGTAGATGGAACGGGGTGAGGTACCGTCTGTACGCAGGCGCAGTTCGGCTTCTGTTTCGGAGAAACGATACAAACCAATAAACTGGCCGTGGCGATCACCGTAGTACGCGTAGTTGTTGGGGTCGCGATGTATTGATGTGGCGAGCCAAAAACGCGTGCGAAGCGCTTCTATATCGTTCTTTACCGACACCGGTGCGGGAACATCAGTCGGAAACGCAGTTTCCAGTACAGCCTCGGAACCTGAGATATGTTTGTCAACAGCCTGTGTGATTCTGCTAACCGTTTCACCCAACAGATGGTTGGACAGTGTATCCACAGCGTCACGACCGGCATAGTATGACAACAGTCCAATAACCGTCGCCGCAATCACTACCAGCACAACGTACGGAATCGTTAGCATCTGACGCAGAGACGCACCTGCGTGCTTGGTCATGCTATCTGCTCCGCCTGCCTCACCTAAGTCGGCTGATCTGGTTGTTGATTAACGAGACGTTGACGAATCTGCCCAGTCAGCAGCTCAATGTGATGACGTAGGCCGTAGAGTTCGTAGGCATAACTTAGCGGAACTTCAACGTTTCGCACATCGTTCTCTATGCGCAGCAACTCATTCATGCAGTGTTGCAAGTTCGTCGATGCCATGTTTTCTGATGCTGATTGATCCAGATCCTGCACCTCTTCATACCACCGGTAGATTTTTTTACGCACCGTCCAGCGATACGCTGGCGGCATCATCCTCGACAGCGGCAATAACAATGCGATCAATGGCAATGCTAGAAGCTTTAAACGGTCTACCAGATTCGCAACCCAAAACGGCAAATAGCGCTGCAGAAACGGTGGACCATGTTCATGGTACCGCTCAGCTTGTGCACTGATCGGAAAATCGCTTCCTTTCGCACTCGGGAACTGTCCACCAGATGACAACAGCGAAGCGTCAGAAAACACCTGATCGGCAGCCAACAGGATAAGATCACGCAAAGCCGGATGCAGCTCATCTGTTGCCACCAGCGTAGCGTTAACCGCTAACAAGTCGATAGAACGCGACGGGACATTACGAGCCAGATCCAGTACACCTTCAGGCAGGGTTAGGTGAGTCAACCAAGGCGCTCGTCTGGCATACGCGGGGGCACGCGCAATACTGGCCAAAGCCAGCTTAGGGTCATTCAGCATGGTTTCTATCATCGGGGCGTTGATCGCTGCAACACTAATAGTGGCGTCAATCTCACCTGACTGCAGAGCCGCAACGGCGCGCATTCCGGCATGCGTGGTTAATGTCACATCCGAAGCATTGATACCGTTGTCGGACAGTAGGCTTAACGCCACACTGCGGGTACCACTACCGGCTCCGCCAGAGGCTACCCGTTTATCCTTCAGCTCATTTAACCGTTGCAGCGGAAAATCGGCCCGAGTGAATACCCATATCGGTTCGAAATACAAAGCACCTAGCGACTCGAAGTTAGGGTGCTGAGCTTCGTTGGAGAGACCGGACTGCACGAAAGCAATGTCAACAGTGCCCTCTTCCAGGCGTTGTAGATTGTCGACCGAACCATCTGTTTCAATCACGTTCAATGTCACGTCATGCGCGGCTAGTTGCTCACGCATTGCATAACCGTATTGACGGTAGGCACCATCAGCATTGCCGGTAGCAATAGACAGTTGTCTGGGTGGTGCTGGCTCAATGAACTGAAACGTAAACCAGGTTGCCACAACAACCAGCAGGATGCCTAAACCAAACGTCATACTGCTCTCTCGCAGCGCACGTCGCCAGGCCGGTACTCTTTTTTTAGGGGGTTGCGTAGTCATCAGTTTTTACGAAGCTGGAAACAGACCACTGGACAGGTATCGATCACCGCGATCACACACGATGGTGACGATGACAGCATCCTTCAGACGAGGTAGCAGGCGCAGCGCTGCCAGTAACGCACCGCCGGATGAAACGCCAGAGAGTATGCCCTCTTCACGAGCCAGCCTGCGAGCCATGTTCTCAGCATCGCTCTGATTGACATCTATGATTGAGTCCACGCGAGATGGCTCATAAATTTTGGGTAAATACGCCTCCGGCCAACGGCGGATGCCT
>CALKXZ010000360.1 GCA_938003775.1 uncultured Granulosicoccus sp.
TACTGATCCATACCGGAACCAGCTCCACGGCAGGACGTTGACTGGCCAAGTGAAACAGCCCGCTTTTGAACGGCAGCAGTGTTTGATCGCCTGTGTTTCGCGTACCTTCGGGAAATACGATTAACGAGTGCCCATCATCCAAAGCGCTCACCATTTGCTCCACCGGGTTGTGGTCGCGTTTATCACGATCACGGTTTATCAATACCGAGTGGAATACCTCGCAGCCAATAAATCGACGCAATGGCGATGTCAGCCAATAATCAGAACCAGCAACTGGCCGGGTATGTTGTCGAAGCCGGGGTGGCAGCACTGTCCACAACAGAACCAAATCACCATGACTGCAGTGATTGGCGTAATAGATACGCTGTATATCACGCGGTTCACAGCCTTCCCATCGGGCCTGCACTGCCGTGATAAAACGCGCAAATATGATGATCAGCGAACCAACCAGACTCGCCAGTAGTCCTCTGATGATTGTCACGCGTGTGGTCCAGAATCTTTGTCAGGCTTGTACATGAGTCGTTTGGAAAAGGACTGATCGGGAGCGAAAGCGTCGCGACCATTGCCTGAATAATAGCAGCAGTACTCCGCCCACCAGACTGAGCACACTGAGACCACCGGCTTTGGCCAGTTCCTCAGTGACGTCACTGGCAAGTTTCATGGCAACACCGTGTACTGGCTCATCTTCAATATAGAACGATGCCATGTCTTCTATGAGATCGACTGACTCTGCATAGGCGACCAGATCATCTGCCGCTACCTCGTTGGCCAGCGTACGATAGCGAAAAGTCACGCTCAATTGCCTACCATCCTCACTCAGCGTGGATCTCTTACTGAACGACATCCATTGGTTGGCCAGTTGCGCGTCCAGGTCCTCCAACCTCAACGGTTCAGGCAGTGAAACCGTCCAGGTTTCTTCCACTGTAATCGGATGAACAAGTTCATAGGGCTGCTGACGATTGATAGCGTCATCCGGCGAATCAAGGTAACCGATGATTTCATCAGCGTACAGCCAACGAAAACGCTCGAAATTCTCATCACTTTGCCAGAACTGAGGTATCAGATACTGCTCAACAACGTGCAGTGCATTGCCTGACTCTTCAGTTACCACCGGTAGCGTAACCGATTCCAGAGCGCTAAAGTATCCGCGGTAGTAATCGACATAATCCTTATCGTGATCTGTCAGTCTTTTTGATTCAAAGCTTCCACGCATACGCTCTGCCAGCAGACCACGCTTAGTGGTGGATACTTGCATGGGCACAGCTACTGCCGCGTCGCTATGAGGTGCAGCAGGCAGCGTTAGCGTCTTTACCGAAGCCATGGTATAGCCTGCGCGCGCATTACCCATTTGAGTCAACCCGGTAGTGTCAGGGGCCAATACCAACGCCCGGCCGTAATCGGGCTCATACAGATCACCAAGCGCACCAGCCTGGTTGCGACGAGTGGGATCCATAAAATGAGCATTACCTTCATGTTGCACGTGCACAATGACATGATCAAACGCATGCATACGATACGGATAGTTGCTTGCCTCCAGCGCGCGACCCGTGTTGACCAGTGCAGGCTGCGCCTGAATACCCAGCTCTTTTAACAGTGCAATGAGCAGCAATGCCTTGTCTTTGCAATCGCCATAACGGCGCGCCAGTGTTTGTGCAGGCATTGAGGGCAGGTGCGAGCTTTTACCCAGCTCTACCCCAAAATAGCGCACCTCCTCCTGCACCCAACGCAGCGCAGCACCGATTTGTGCACCAACTTCATTATGCGATGCTGTGATAGCAGCCGCGATGCTGATAATTTCTGCGTTCGCTGCATCTGGCAGTTGATACAGTGGCAATGCCCACTCAACCACTGAACGCCAATCATTCATGTCACTAAACACAATGGTGCCACGGTTGTAGTGCCAAGAAGGGACATCGTGTTCAAGCGTGAAGCTGGGAACATGGTGCTGGTCAATAATAATTTCCTGCACCCCATTCTCTTCAGTAACCACCATAGGTACATCTTTGCCTCTGACACGTCGATTAAACGGTTTGTCCGATGCACTGAGCACACGCGCGTATTGACGATCTACCGGGTACGCAAGTTCGGTATGCAGGTAAAATTCTCGATGAGCGAAAAAAATCGGGTTTTCCCCCGCCACAGTGTAGGCATATCGTACTGTGTCACCTATGCGCACATCGTCCAACACAACGGCCAGCGTATGGCTCCCGTTATAAATTAACTTGGAACGATCACTTTCAGTTCGCAATAGATCGAAACGGGCTGATGGCAACTTATCGATTAACGTGTCACCACGCTTAATGATCAGCTCATGCAGCGTTAATGTCTCGTAAGCAGGGTCGAATGAAATTTCAACACGGGAATGGTTCTCAACACCGTAGGCATTGGTCAAGCGGTACTCTTTAGCCCAGAACTGGCTGCTCTGGCCTTTGAGCACTCCATTGTATTGAAACTCACTCAGCCGTGTGTGATAGCCATGACTGTCCTGATCTAACGGTTCAAGCAACGGGTCAAAGGCAGGTGTGGGTTTAACCCACGATGGCATCTTGCCTATTACATAGCCCACTGACTCATCCGACGGAACAGTTGCGGACCACGCCTGCGTCGGGTTAATCGACACGCACCATAAGGCAATTAACAGGCGCGCTGCCACTGCACTCACCCTGGCACCACCAGACAGGGTTCGCCCGGCACACAGGCTCCACAAACACAGGCGCTTTCGCCGCTCGGTGAAATATCGGGCTGAACTTCCCATGTGTATCGTCACAACTGGCAGCAGAGAGCTCGATACAGTTGTCGGCCTGATAGGTGCCCGATTCAGAATATCTGGCCCATTACGTGAGCCGAGACACATCTCCTGCTAGCCAACCCAGTGGGTCTTGCGGATCCACACCTGTCATAAACGGCAGATTGCGTTGACGATGTGTTACCTGGTACACCAGACCAATCCAGTTACCCACCAACGCCTCACCACTGTCATGCCAAGTGTTCGGCAGCCGATGTGTGACCAGTTTTTCCGGAAAGTCTGGAACCGCGTTACCTGCGCTGAGTGCTGCGCGCACACGGTCTTTATATTCGTCAAATAATGCCTTGGTATGACGGTCAAAATAATGTTTAGGTATCGGTGGATACGCTGCCCGTTTACCGTTAATAAACGCGCCAACGTCACGCTTGTACTCCTTCATTAAACTGATACTGTCGTATTCTGGATGCCCTTGAAAAAATACTGTCCTGAATCCGTCTGGACTAACCGCCAACTGCACACCAGGCTCCTTGCCCGCAATTAGCACATGTAAGCCGGCATCTTCCAATTGCTGTTGGGTCACTTCATTAAACCGCGAATGCGGGACAAACAGTTGCGTGTTGATGTCTTGCACCAGTGGATGCGATTTATCGACAACGTCATGCTCAAAAACACCCCAGCATTTGTCACGTAGCCCGCGCCGTTTAATACCGTAACGCGCCATAAGCACTGCGTGCGTTGTCAGACAGGAACACAACGTAGAGGTCACGTTCGCATCCGCCCAGTCCACAACCTTACGAAGAGGGTCCCAGAATACTTCAGCACTCAGGTCGGGTTGCGTCACGTTGGCACCGCTGATAATCAATGCATCCAGGCCTTGCTCTTGAATGGTGGCCAGCGGTTCGTAGTATTGATCGATATGTTGACGTGCTTGTTTGCCCCGCGATATTTCAGGTAACGTGAACGGATGAATATAGAATTGTGAAATTGGGTTGCTGGAACCAACCAAGCGGAAAAACTGGCGTTCGGTGGCCTCAAGTGCTGTATCGGGCATCATGTTCAGCAAGCCAATATGCAGATCGCGAATGTCCTGGTCGCGCGCGCGCTCAGGCGATAGTATTCGATACCCTTCAGAGCGCAGGCGTTCAAAACTCGGCAGGTTGTTATGGGCAACAAGCGGCATGCTATTTACAACGCCTCTGCAATCAACGACAAAAACTCATCCGCATTCTGCACCTCGAACGCATCTCGTGCCGAAATTGCGTAACCGTGTGCATCGCTTATGGCTTGATAACGGGGCACACGTGTATCAAATAATCGGGGAAACACCCAACGAACAAAATCTGATGGGTCTATCTGTGCGGTGTACTCAACACCGCGTTCCTGATAGTAATGCGCCAGTTGCGTGTCGAGAAATTCTTCTCGGTAGTATAAGGGCTTGGGATTATTGGCCGCGCGCTGAATCAAGAACTGTTCATCTTCTGCGCTGGTTTTGATGTAAATCATTAATGTATTAGCCGCGATGCTATCGATAACCTCTTTGTTATCAATCTCACAAAAGCTACCGCTGGCATCGTTGAGGAAATGATCATAGCCGTAGATAGATTTCGCTTTATCAGCAAATGATTCCACATCACGCATGGCGGCAATCTCTGCCTGTAAATGTAACTGCTGGCGTCGTTTGAATTCAGACAGCGCAAGACCGCCGAAGTCAGGATTACCGAGCATACCCAGAAAGGTGGACAACGGCTCCAGGTTATCAACGGTGATGTTGTTACTGATATAGATGGAGTCAGACAGCAGCAAGTCACGCAAAAAGGGTACCTGCATGGCTTGCTTTTTAATATTGTCCAGTATCGCCTCGTCCAGATAACGAGTGCCTATTCGGTAGTCCACCGAATAATGAAACCAATCATCGTTACGCAGCATATTAGCAAGACGCGTCTTACCAACCCCTGACATGCCTAGTAGCGTTACTCGCTTGCGAGGCCAAGCCAGGAATTCATCCCGATCCATTCGCATAAGTTTAGCTGGCGAACGTATCGCATTGTTGTGGGTCACCCGCATTTAAGCCACGGTACAGCCACTGCTGACGTTGCTCGGAGGACCCGTGAGTAAATGCCTCGGGACGGATACGGGCACCGGCCCGGCTCATTAGAGCATCATCGCCAATGCGCGCAGCGGCATTCATGCCCTCTTCTAAATCACCCGGCTCTAGCAATTGGTTGTCTTTGTGCGCATGATGCGCCCAGACACCGGCATAGCAATCAGCTTGGAGTTCAGCTCGGACTGATAACTGATTTGCCTCAACTTTGCTGACACTTCGCTGACGTCTCTGCACAGCCATGGAGACACCCAGTAGATTTTGCACATGATGACCGACCTCGTGCGCCAGTACGTAGGCCTGAGCAAAATCACCACCGGCTCCCATTTTTTGCAACTCACGGAAAAAATTCAGATCGATATAGACTTGGTAGTCTCCCGGACAGTAAAACGGACCTGCTGCGGACGAGGTATACCCGCATGCTGAATTCACACCACCGTCAAAAATAACCAGTTTGGGAGCGCGGTATTGCTCATTAGATTGCTGGAATAGCTTAGTCCAGACATCTTCGTTATACCCCAACATGGCCCTGACGAAATCGGATGCCTCATCGTTGGTTCGGGTCTGACCGGCAGAGGGGGCCTGCAGTTGCGGTAAGCCCGATGAGCTTGACCCACCAGAACCCATTAGCCCGGATAGGTCGACACCTAAAAACATACCGAGTAACAACAGAATAATACCCGCACCACCACCCACCTTCAGTCCAGCAC
>CALKXZ010000361.1 GCA_938003775.1 uncultured Granulosicoccus sp.
GCATTCGACTTCCACTTGTTGGTCCAACGTGTCGCGATGTGACGGATCGTAGAGCAACTCTCGACCAGTTTGCCGAGCGATCGCGTTGAGGATTTGAAGCCGAGTGGCGGATGTTTTCAATGTGAAACGGATATTCTTTGCATCGGGTGTCTTGATCTGGATTCGGCGAATCAAAAATGACTTGGCCGCGTATAGCTTGTCCGGCGAGCCCGACATGCGGACTCGTTCGCGAGAAACTTGGGCCTTCACGTCGGGAAACTTCTGTTTCAAGGTCGCTTTCAAGATGTCCGAACCACCCACGTCCCGAGGTGCTCGGATGAACTCGATCTTACCACGGCTTGGCGGCTCGAACTGCAACAGTTTCAAAACGCCAGAATCTGTTTTGCTTTTTGAAAGCCATTGTCCAAAACCGACTGCGATGATACCGGCTTGTTGGCTAGAGGTTAGCGGCGGCAGCGAACCCGGCTCCCACAGATCGTGAGCGATTTGCTCCACGCCTTCGATCTTGATCTTGCCTTCTTCGGCAATCGATTCCAGTATTTCGCGCGGGCGTGAAAGCATGTCCCACTGAAGGCGATTGGCTGGCTTGGCACTGACGCGTGGAATGTCGTGCCACATGATCGGTAGCGCGTGTGCAGTCGCCGTTGGTCAGATGTAGATCAAGTCACCCAACTGACACATGCCGACGCTCAGCTCGCTGGCGACGTCCAACAGCAGCTGCTCGATCGTCACGTTGGCTCGTTGGATGTTGACCTTCAAATGTGGATCGATTCGCTGAGTCATAACAATCGACTCCTCCAACTCCTCATCAGAGCGCACCACACGCATACCGCGGCCGCCGCCGCCGCCCGCCGCCTTGATGATAATGGGATAACCAATCTCATTGGCCAGCTTCATATTCGTCTGGCTATCGTTGCCCAGTGGCCCATCACTACCTGGTACACAAGGCACACCGGCGGCCTTCATCTCAGCAATTGCACTGACCTTGTCCCCCATCAGACGAATAACGTCAGCGGTGGGGCCTATGAATTTAAAACCGCTGGTTTCCACGCGCTCTGCAAAGTCAGCGTTCTCGGACAGAAAACCGTATCCGGGGTGTATCGCTTCAGAGCGAGTGATTTCAGCAGCGCTGATAATAGCCGGAACATTTAAGTAGCTTTTGGCAGAGGGTGGCGGCCCGATGCACACCGCCTCGTCGGCCAGTCGAACGTGTTTGAGATCCCGATCTGCGGTTGAATAAACCGCCACTGTCTGAATACCCAGGTCGCGACAGCAGCGCATAACGCGAAGGGCTATTTCACCCCGGTTCGCAATCAGTATCTTTTTTATTGGCGTAGCCATATGCGTTGCGCTCAATCAATCACAATCAAGGGTTCGCCGTATTCCACCGGCTGACCATCTTCAACCAGTATGGCGCGCACCGTACCACTGATTTCGGCCTCGATCTGGTTCATGATCTTCATCGCTTCAATGATACAAACGGTGTCACCCTTATTGACACTTTGGCCGACCTCCACATACGATTTGGCCGTTGGTGAGGAGGAGCGGTAGAACGTACCCACCATGGGCGACTCCATGATCGTACCGGGTGGCACAAGCTCTTCGGCAGTGGTATCACTCACAACAGCAGCGGGCGCAGCCACGGACTGCGCAGCAGGAGCTGCCTGCATGGATACTGGCGTAGCAGAGGCCATCGGCGCATAGGTAACACCTGAGGATCGCGCAATTCTGACAGACTCTTCGCCTTCTACAATTTCTATTTCGGAGACATCGGAGTCTTCCAGCAGTTCGATCAACTTCTTGATCTTGCGAATATCCATGAGAGGCTCTCTGTTAACTGACGTTGTTTGTTGACGTTGTTGTTTGATCTTGTCGGACTCTGTACTCAGACCGGCAACACGGGTGTTAGTTGTGATTAATACGCTAAGTGGCCGCCGCCGAACGCTCAGAATCCAAATAGGTTGCAGCGGCGCTCAGAGCCAGGTTGTACCCAGCAGGACCAAATCCGGCCAGCGTACCAATGGCAATATCGGAAAAGTACGAGTGGTGACGAAACGATTCGCGCTGATAAATATTGGAAATATGAATTTCTATCAATGGCAGATCGACACCCAAAAAGGCATCCCTGAGTGCCACACTGGTATGGCTATAGCCTGCCGGGTTGATGATCGCAATACGTGTCCCATGGCCTTTGGCCATCTGCACGCGATCTATCAGAGCACCCTCGCTGTTGCTCTGGAAAAAGGCGATATCCAGATCCAGTTGCGAGGCCTGCGCGCTCAGCGACGCCTCTATGTCAGCCAGTGATGCAGCACCATACTTATCGGGCTCTCGTGTTCCCAGCAAATTAAGGTTTGGGCCATTGAGCACCAATACCTGTGACATACTTGATCTCTCCCGATGAATGAGTCAGTGGATAATGTCAGCAACACAGCGCAGGGCTGCGGACACACCACGACCAACCCCGCCACCAGCTGCGCCATTGCACCTGCTGACGGTAAATACGTTAACCTCGAAAGATAGCATCAAATAGAGTGCATTTACAGACAATTGGCGACATTTATCGACGAGAAAGAGCTGTCAGATCCCGAGGGTAGAGCGGCCACCCTGGCTTTTCAGTCCCTCAGTCCCGTGCAGATACTCGACGCCATTGATGATGCAGGCTGGCGTACTGATGGTCGGGTCAGTGCGCTCAATAGCTATGAAAATCGGGTCTATTCAATTGGCCTGGAAGATGGTTCAAGTCTCGTGGCCAAATTCTACCGCCCAGAACGGTGGACTGATGCCACGATAGAGGAAGAACACCGCTTTTGCGATGCGTTGCTGGCGCGTGATTTACCTGTCATCGCACCGCTCAAAGATGCCCACGGTTGCAGCCTTCATCGCTCTGGTGCATTCAGATTCAGTCTGTTTCCTCGGGCGGGAGGCCGACCACCGGAACTGGACAATGCAGAGCAACTGGCGGTCATCGGTCGTACGATTGGGCGACTGCACCTGGTGTCAGACACGCTGCAGTTCAATCACCGGCCCTTTATCGACGTATCACGCCTGGGTGATGAATGTGCTGATTACCTACTGGATGCAAACGTACTGCCGAGCGAACAGGCGCATATTTACGAATCCGTAGTAGACGATTTGCTGCCCGAGGTGCACGCCTGTGTCGATGAGGTGGACTATCGTGAGATTTGTCTGCACGGAGACTTCCATCCAGGCAACATTCTGTGGGGCGGTGACGATACGCCACATTTACTGGATTTTGATGATATAGCCACAGGCCCTGCTATGCAGGACCTATGGATGTTCATCTCGGGTGATCGTCAGTACGCGCAGGCTCGACTCGCCGACTTACTTGACGGCTATAACGAATTCCGCCAATTTGACACACGTGAAATAGCGCTGATTGAGCCGCTTCGTACATTGCGCATCATTCACTATGCTGCCTGGATCGCGAGGCGATGGGAAGATCCTGCCTTCCGCCTAGCCTTTCCATTTTTCGCCAGTGCTCGCTTCTGGGACGAACATATACAGTCCCTGCGCGAACAGCGGGCCGCCCTGGACGAGCCTTATCTGGCGTATTAATTACCCTTTAGACTTAACAATAGCGCTAGTGACTTAACAATAACACTAGGCGCATCTGAACGCTGTTGTGCTGGTCCACAGCCACACTTTAGGTGTAGTCAAAGATGACTTCACCTTTACCGTAGTTACCCAGATCCAGCGAAAATACCTGCGATTCAGTACCCTCACCCTGAATACGCTCAGCATCACCGGGTTCTACCGTGGTTAGCTTCAGGTGTTGAGATTTATCGTCCATGAGTAGACTAGAAAAAATATTCATCACTTCGTAGAAATTATCGTTGGCCATGCCAGTTAATTCTTTCTCATCAACCATATCTTCACAGCCACCGACCGGAATCATGGACAACGCAGAACCCAGGGCTGCAGCGGTGGGTAAGGCACAACTACACGTAGCCACTTTTTCTCCCTCACGATCCACATACAGCGCGGTAAAACAGATATCGCTTAGATCTTTTTCAGGGGATGGTTTCGCACTGGCGCTCGCACCAGCAATCATCGCGAGCATGCCGATCAGTTGATCAACATCGGGAGTCTTATATTTCATGTCTATCCTATTACGGGTCGCAGTGCTTTTTCAAAGCTTTCGGCAGTGAACGGTTTGGCAACCAGAAACTGTGCACCAGCCTCTTTAGCTGCCGCACGCATCTCAGCGGTGGATTCTGTGGTTACAAATCCAAATTTAACCGCGTTACCGTCTGCTCGAATTCGCTTTAAAAAATCAATGCCATTCATCTTAGGCATGTTCCAATCGCACAACACAAGGTGGGGCTGATAATCATCAATCTTAGCCAGTGCGTCAGTGCCATCCTCCGCCTCTTCAAACTCCATATCGTCAAAACCCGCTTGTTTGAGCGTGCGTTTTACGATCATTCGCATGGATTTGGAATCATCGACAACCATTACTTTCATGAGACATATACCGTTTACTTCCGACATGAGAAGTAACGACCGATTTTCATGTCTATGAACAGTACGAAGGGCTCATGTAACAGTTACATGAGCCTCTAAAGCAGCACTATGAGCACAAGAGCAGTGTTGGTTCAAAAAGCGCAGACTTGATGTTAAAGCTGCACATAGTTAAGCCCGATAATATTTACGATATTGTGTGAATACGGGTGGGCTTATAGCTTGCGAAATACCAGCGATGCGTTGGTGCCACCGAAGCCAAAACTGTTGGACATAACCGTGTCGATGCGTGCATTGTCGATGCGACTGCGAACGATTGGCATGCCCGCTGCCGCTTCATCAAGATCGGTGATATTGGCAGACTCGGCAATAAAGCCAGCCTGTTGCATCAGTAGTGTATAGATTGCTTCCTGCACTCCGGCAGCACCAAGCGAGTGACCCGACAAGGATTTGGTTGAACCTATGTGCGGTATGTCATGACCAAATACAGTCTTAACCGCACCCAACTCGGCAATGTCTCCCACTGGCGTGCTGGTTCCGTGCGCATTGATATAATCAATGGGTGTATCGACCGTCGCTTTGGCCATTTGCATACAACGGGCCGCACCTTCTCCCGATGGCGCGACCATGTCATGCCCATCTGAGGTAGCGCCATACCCCACCACTTCGGCGTAGATGGTGGCACCACGCGCTTTCGCTGTTTCCAGCTCCTCGACAACAACCATACCTCCACCACCGGCAATAACAAATCCATCACGATTGGCATCGTAAGCGCGTGAAGCCACCTGGGGTGTCTCGTTATATTGCGTTGATAGCGCGCCCATTGCATCGAACAAACAGCTTAATGTCCAGTGCTCCTCTTCACCACCACCGGCAAACACACGGTCTTGCTTGCCCAGCTGGATTAATTCCAACGCATTACCAATACAATGGGCACTGGTTGAACAGGCTGACGATATTGAATAGTTAATGCCTTTGATCTTGAACGGCGTGGCCAGACACGCGGACACCGTACTGCCCATCGTTTGCGTGACTCGGTAGGGCCCAATGCGCCGAATACCGCGATCACGCAATACATCGGCCGATTCAACCTGACTGGCAGATGACCCTCCACCAGAGCCTGCAATGATGCCGGTTCGTATATTTGAAACCTCACTGTCATCCAGTCCTGCATCTTCGATCGCAGCCTGCATAGCTAGGTAGGCATACGCTGCAGCTCCCCCCATGAATCGATATCGTTTGCGATCAATCGATTCCTTAAGATCGATATCCGGTGCTGCTGCCACATGGCTGCGCATACCCATCTCTTTGTAGATCTCACGCGCGCTAATACCAGACTTGGCTTGACGTAAAGATTCAGTAACTGAGGCTTTATCGTTTCCCAGACACGAGATAATCCCGATGCCGGTTATCACCGCTCTGCGTGTATTCGTGGGGATACTCGTGGGCATGTTTCGATGGTCCAGAAAGTAGTCCGAATTATTGTTTAATAATTCGCGCTAGAAGTCTTCAGTAGAAGTGAATAGGCCGACTCGCAAATCACGAGCGGTATAAATTTCGCGATCATCAACCAGCATTCGGCCGTCGGCAATTCCCATAACCAGCTTGCGCTCTATCAGGCGTTTTAGGGTCAGTTCATAACGGACTATTTTTGCGGTGGGCAAAACCTGGCCAAAGAACTTTACCTCGCCGGATCCGAGTGCTCGCCCTTTGCCCGGGTTGCCTTTCCAGCCAAGAAAAAAACCGACAAGCTGCCACATAGCATCGAGCCCCAGGCATCCGGGCATCACGGGGTCAGATTCAAAATGGCAGCCGAAAAACCACAGCTCGGGGTTGATATCCAGCTCAGCAATAACCTGCCCCTTACCCGATTCACCACCATCGGCTGTGATACTGGTAATACGATCAAACATCAACATATTTGGCAGCGGAAGACGCGCATTGCCTTCACCAAATAGTTCACCGTGTCCACAGGCGATAAGTTCGTCACGCCCGAAAGCATGGCGGTCAGACAGGTCAGGCGGCTTCATGTCAGTGCATTCTCAGGCAATTGGGCTTACAGACTTCCGAACACACGCTGCAGAATCTGGGATGTTCGCTTCAAGGGGTTTTCGCGGATCGCTTTCTCCTCTTGAGCCAGATAATAAAAGATACCGTCGGTGCCTTTATCAACGACATGACCTGTAAGGTCTGCATTGACTTTGGGGGCCAAAGGTATTTTATTGTATCGCGACAACAGACCATTGAACGTACTCACGGCACCCACTTCGGCCAGGGCCTGATCCACGATGGGCCGCATCTCGGCTTGCAATTGAACACCGGTCTGATTGCGGAAATACTCGGTAGCCGCATTGTCCGGGCCCTGCAATATGCCCTTTGCATCGGTCACGCTCATGGACTGAATAGCGCCGAGAAATAACGCCTTAGCCTTTGGCGTGGCCTGCTCAGCTGCCTGATTAAGCTTCAACTCCAGTTCATCAAAGGAGCCTTCCAGGCCAACCTTGCTGGCATAGTCACGCGCTTTGGCTAAGGATCCAGGCAACGGGATCCGAATTGCCGGGTCATTGTTGAATCCGTTTGTCTGACCCAATTGGCTGACCACAGCATTGGACCCGGTAGTCAGCGCTTGTTTGAGTCCGCGGGTGATTTCGTCCACACTCAGCGGACCAGAGGCACTAGTGCCCTGCCCACCCAATGCGGATTCAGCAACCGCTTTCAGATCGTCAAATTTTGGACCGTCAGCGGCACAACCACTCAACAGAAAAACTGACAGGACGAAACCACACAGTTTGCCAGTCACTTTAAGTATTTCCAAATAGTCGGTAGCAGGGCTGCAGCGATCAGCACTTTAGCCAAGTCGCCTAGTATAAAGGGCGTCAGACCCCAGGCCAGAACAGGCTTATCCCAACCCACCACAGAACCCAACCACGTCAAACCGAATACATAGATGATGATGTTCCCGATCAGCATGGCGGCAATAGTGGTAATGACATGCCGATCCCAGCGACGTCTTGCCAACAAACCGGTGACGAAGGCGGCAACCACAAAACCAGCCAGATAACCGCCCGTTGTACCCAGCATATAAGCCAGGCCAATGCCTTTTTCAGGGGTACCGGCAAACACAGGCAAACCTACAGCACCTTGAAACAGATAAGCCAACACCGCTGCTGCGCCCAGACGCGGCCCCAGCACCATGCCCAACGACAACACGACCAGCGTTTGCAGAGACATAGGTACCGGATAAAACGGGATGGTCGCCTTAGCTGACAGGGTCAGCAGCAGGCTGCCAGCGATAACAACCAGGCAATTGCGTAGCCAGGCAGCTTGCTTGCTGGAATCAACCGGCAGCAATTGATCCAGCAAAATGGTGGAATCGGTCAGATTCTGATGGGCGTAGGCAGTTGCCATTGTGCGTAATATCTCCGAATGTGGGGAACAGCATGGTCAGGTCCGGGCGAGTATATCAAAGCACTGACATCGCCCGAGCGCAGAAACACCACTCGGCTGCAAACCATGCCTTTCATCATGCTGGCTGCATCCTTTGTTCTGCAAGCATCTGTGCACCAAAACAGCGGCTGGTCAAGCCCAAGAACCCCGTTTGGTGCTGCTAGGCTTAACGGGCTCTGATGCAGATTAATCCCGCGTTCGACTAGCCGTCCTTGACCAATTGGGCATGGCGCGGACACGTCAACACATGGTCATTGACAAGCCCTGCCGCCTGCATAAAGGCGTAGCAGGTCGTTCCACCAACAAAACGAAACCCCAGTTTTTTAAGATCTTTGCTCATCTGCTCCGACACTGGGGTGGATGCAGGCACATCGGCCAGTTTTTTAAACGCGTTATTGACGGGCTTGTGGTCGACATAGCGCCAGATAAAATCTGAAAAATCCTGTCCTGAATCGCGCAGGGCAAGCCAGCTTTTCGCGTTAGAGCGCACAGCACTCACTTTTTGTTGGTGCCTAACAATGGCCGGGTTGGTGGCAATTTTGGCCAGCTTCGCATCAGTAAATCTGGCCACTTTCTGCGGATCAAATTGCGCAAACAGCTTACGGTAGCCCTCGCGTTTGTTAAGAATGGTGATCCAGCTCAACCCCGCCTGCGCGCCTTCCAGGTTGATCATTTCAAATAATTCCACTGGGTTGTAGCAAGGCACACCCCATTCTGTATCGTGGTAATGACGGTAAAGCTCACTGCCAAGGCACCAGCTACATCGCGAGTCGGTGGAATCTGCCATCAGATAATTACAACCCTTACAAAACGCTAAGGCACTAGTGTACTGCGACCCTTGGGGTCTGGGTTGTTAATCAGCCCTGTGTGCCTGTCCGTTTGTACATCTGTGAGGGCTCTGGTAGCTCCATTACAGTGGCGTCATTGCCCGACTGAACACCATAGGGCCACCGATCAAGCCATTGCGTGTATTGGTCAGAACTCAACGGCTTACTGATAAAGTAGCCCTGGGCAATATCACAGCCCTGAGATTTCAGAAAATTGAGCTGCTCCTCGTCCTCCACACCTTCAGCAACGACCTTCATGTTGAAATGTTTGCCTAATCCAAGAACGGCTTCAACAATAGCGACATCATCATTGTCACTGGATATATCCGTGATAAACGCGCGATCGATCTTAAGTGTGTTGACCGGAAAGCGCTTCAAATAAGCCAGTGATGAGTAGCCGGTACCAAAATCGTCAATCGCCAGCTTCATGCCATGCTCACTCAATTGATGCAACGATAAGATGACCTCTTCAGGATCATGCATCACCGCACTTTCAGTGATTTCAAGTTCCAGCAACTCCGGACTCAGTTTGGATTCGTCTAATGCCCTACTGACCATGGGTAGTAGGTTCCCATCGGTGAACTGCACAGCGGATATATTCACGGCAACGTTCAACCCTGTGTACCCCAGTTGCTGCAATTCATGGGTTTTGTTACAAGCGGTACGCAAAATCCAGGCACCGAGCTCAATGATCATGCCGGTCTCTTCCGCTACAGGTACAAAAGCTTCAGGTGACACGAAACCATTAACTGGATGACGCCAGCGAACCAGCGCTTCAGCACCGGTGCACTGACGGGTGTGTATATTGATCTTAGGCTGATAGTAGACTTCAAACTGTTCGTCCTGCAGCGCTATCTTAAGATCCTGTTCCAGGCGAATGCGTGCGGTTAATCGCAGCCTCATTTTTTCATTGAACAATTGATATTGGTTCTTACCGTTGCTCTTCGCCTCCTGCAGAGCCACGGCGGCATTGTTCACGATTTCCTCACCCAGGACCTCTTCACCCTGGCTCACGTGCACATCATCAGGAAAGCACGAAATGCCAACAGAGACTGCCGCCTTGAGAGTGAATCCACGGTATTCGTAAGGGGCTGTCGCCACACTCATAATCCGTTTAGCGACCTCCTCGGCCGAGTCGGTGTCGATAACATCTTTCTGAATCACGACAAACTCATCACCGTCCAGGCGCGCCACGAGATCAATGTCACGCATCATCGTTCGTAGACGATTACCCACTTCGGCAACCATCTTGTCACCGACCAGATGCCCATACTGATCGTTGAAGAACTTAAAATTATCCAGATCTACCAGAAAAACGGCAAACTTTAGATCGTCGGCAATAGCCAGGTGCACGGTTTTTTTCAGTGTATCTTCAAACATCAACCGATTAGGTAAATGCGTCAGCGGGTCATGGTGTGCCGCAAACTCTAGGTACTGCTGCTTAACCTTGACTTGTCGGGCTGCTTTGCGTTGCGCCTCGATGAGCCCATTAAATTCCTCAGTCAATGGGCTCAAATCATTATCTTCGATGACTTCAATCGGTTCAGGCAATTGGCCGTCGGTGTACTCCCGCCCATCGCGCAAGGCGCTGATCAATTGCTCCATTGGAGCGATATAACTACGCGCGGTACCCACTAGCGTGAACATTGCGGCCACCAAACTGGACAGCAGTGCAAACGCGATGTAGGCCAAAGTTTTCCACAAGGTGTTCATACGGACTTGGTGCAGGTTGACAAAGCCTGTGGCCTGAATTGGGGATGCGTCAGTCAGAATGCTCCACTGGACGACATGCAGAGCGCCGCTGCTGGCAGGCTCAGACCCTTCATGCTCATAGCCGAGCGTATCGCCCTTGTTAAGTAACAGGCGTCCGCTCTCATCGATAAGCACCAAGCCCACGAGCCTGTCATTCAACACACTGGCAGGTATCTCGAGTGCCTCAAGGTTACTGTAGCGAAAAGCGATATCAACCAGCGCGCGCTCCATTTCCAGCTGATAGAACACCGAGCCACGGTGTTGACTGATCAGCGATGGTACAAAGACCAATAATTGGACAACCAGCAGTGCAAACGCAACACCACCAGCCAGCATACGAGCGGTACGCGAGCGATAGGCCTTACTGGTTAGCGCACGAAGATCCAAAAGAGTCTCGTCCTGGTCCTGTTTCGTTAGAAGCGAGCGAGTGATAAACGCCTACGCACACAACCAGTATCGGCATGCCCTGACAGCCCTTAAGCAGTATTTTCTGAGCACTACCCACAACGCAAAACCCCCGCAAAAGCGGGGGTTTTGGTCGTTCAAAAATGAGTATTAGCTCATGTTTTAGGCACTGCGTTACATCATGCCGCCCATACCACCCATGCCGCCCATATCAGGCATGCCGCCGCCTGCAGGTGCTTCGTCTTTTGGCATATCAGCAATCATGGCTTCTGTTGTTATCATGAGACCTGCCACAGAAGCAGCGTTCTGCAATGCATAACGGGTTACTTTGGTAGGATCCAGTATACCCAGCTCAACCATGTCACCGTAGTCGCCGTTGGCAGCGTTGTAACCATAGTTACCGGTACCTTCGCGAACTTTAGCAACCACAACCGATGGCTCGCCACCCGCGTTGGCAACGATCTGGCGCAGCGGCTCTTCCATGGCACGCTTGGCTATGCTGATACCAATGTCTTGCTCATGGTTATCGCCTTTGACCTTGTCAACCGCTGCGATAGCACGAACCAAAGCAACACCACCACCAGGAACAATGCCTTCCTCTACAGCGGCACGCGTAGCATGCAGTGCATCGTCAACACGGTCCTTCTTTTCTTTCATTTCAACTTCAGTAGCAGCACCCACTTTGATAACCGCGACGCCGCCAGCAAGTTTAGCTACACGTTCCTGAAGCTTCTCCTTGTCATAATCGGATGTGGCTTGGTCAATCTGTGTGCGAATCTGATCAACTCGCGCGTTGATCTCATCAGAAGATCCAGCGCCATCAACGATCGTGGTGTTGTCCTTGTCCACAGTCACTCGCTTAGCCGTACCCAGATCTTCCAAAGTGACCTTGTCCAGTGACAATCCCACTTCTTCAGAAATGACCTGACCACCTGTCAGAATAGCGATGTCTTGCAGCATCGCTTTACGACGGTCACCGAAACCGGGGGCTTTGACCGCACACGTTTTAATGATGCCGCGCATGCTGTTGACAACCAGTGTTGCCAGCGCCTCGCCTTCGATGTCTTCGGCGATGATTAACAGCGGCTTACCTGACTTGGCAACGGCTTCCAGAGCCGGTAGCAAGTCGCGAATGTTGCTGATTTTCTTGTCGAACAGCAGTACGTATGGATCTTCAAGCTCTGCAGCCATCGCATCCTGATTGTTGATGAAATAGGGTGACAGATAACCACGGTCGAACTGCATGCCTTCAACAACGTCAAGTTCGTTGTCCAGAGACTTGCCTTCCTCTACCGTGATAACACCTTCTTTACCTACTTTGTTCATGGCTTCGGCAATGATGCTACCGATAGACTCATCGCTGTTAGCAGAGATGGTGCCCACTTGAGCAACGGCTTTCTCGTCGTTACAAGGCTTGGACATGGACGCTAGCTCGCTCGTGGCAGCTGCAACAGCCTTGTCGATCCCACGCTTCAGATCCATGGGGTTCATGCCAGC
>CALKXZ010000362.1 GCA_938003775.1 uncultured Granulosicoccus sp.
TGACAAACCGAAAAGACGGCGGCGACGTCCGCGAAAAAAAACGGGCAACGCCGGTGGCACGGCTGGCACAGCTGATAGTGGAAGTGCCGAATAGCAATTGAAATCCGGTTTATTGTGGCCTGTGTCACTAAAACCAGTAGACTGGGTTCTGTGACCAACAAGAGGCAGGAAAATGGCGACAGGTACAGTCAAGTGGTTCAACGAAGCCAAAGGATTCGGGTTTCTGGCGCAGGATGACGGCGGTGACGATGTTTTTGTCCACTTCTCAGCGATTAAGTCTGAAGGATTCAAAACCCTGAATGAAGGACAAAAAGTAACGTTCGACATCGAAGATGGTGCAAAGGGCCCCCAAGCGACCAGCGTTGTGCCCGAATAGCATTCGCTGACAAGCCACTCCCGTTCTATAGTTTTACCCGCTCTGCTGGAGACGGAACTCGGCAGGCACGGCATCGCGACCAATGAACGCCGCGGTTGAATATTCTCGGGCATTTAGACCAGTCTTAACCAACGGATACAGTCTGTGGGGAGCGCTTGGCCTATAATTCGCACTTCAGTTTGTCAGATCTCATAACCGGTTATCTCATGGATTTACAGCAAGCCCGTAGCAATATGATTGAACAGCAGGTGCGTCCTTGGGACGTGCTCGACCAGCGCGTGCTGGATGTTCTGTCGCAAGTGCCTCGTGAGGCATTTCTGGAGGCCCAACACCACGGTGTTGCCTACAGCGATTTCCAGCTACCAATCGGCCATGGCCAACACATGCTCAAACCGACTGTCGATGGTCGTTTGTTACAGGCATTACTGCTGGAAACAACCGACACCGTGTTGGAAATTGGAACGGGAAGTGGCTACCTGACCGCCTGCCTCGCTCGCTTGTGCTCGCACGTCGATAGTATCGAGCTGGTTGTCGCGCTGGCGGATTCGGCCAGAACACGGCTGGCCGAAATGGGGATCAGTAACGTCAGTGTTATGCACCAGGATGCCACCGGTAACTGGGACGCCAAAGACCGCTATGACGCCATTGCATTTTCCGGTGCTATTCCCTCTGTGCCAGATTACTACCGCCAAAAACTGGCCATCGGCGGTCGTCTGTTTGCCATGATCGGTGAGGTGTCTCAACCTACCATGGAAGCCATTCTGATTACGCGTGTGCGTGACAGTGAATGGAGTCAAGAGAGCCTGTTTGAAACCGGTGTGGAACCACTAGTCAATTTTGATTCCGAAGCGCCAGGATTTGTGTTCTAGATGATAATCAAAACGCTATCTTCAAAAGCCTCGTTCATTGCAGCCATTAGCCTGACCATCAGTGCAACTACCTTGTTTGCACCGACTGTTAACGCGGTGGATTTACTGGACGTGTATGAGCAGGCCAAAGGTTACGATGCCGAATACCAGGCAGCTCAGTACGATTTACAAGCTGCCCGCGAGCGCGTACCGCTGGCACGCTCAGCGTTTCTACCGCAGCTAACATTCGGTGCCGAGGCAGGTATTGCGACGCTCGCCGATGACGGACTTGGGCCTTACAAAGAAACATCGCTGGCACTAACACTCACCCAGACGTTATTCAATCGCTCTAATGGCAAGTTACTCGACCAGGCTGAACTGGGCGTATTACAGGCCGAGGCGCAATACACCGCCATTGGCCAAACGCTCATCCTGCGAGTGGCAACGGCGTACTTCAATGTTCTGCGCGCGCAGGCCAATGTCGAGTTCAGCCAATCCGAACTGCAGGCAATCAGTCGCCAGAGGGAGCAGGCCGAACGGCGTTTTGATGTCGGTCTGGTGCCCATCACGGATGTTCGCACCGCTCAGGCACAATACGATCTAGCGGTGGCTCAAGAAATTGCCGCGTCCAACCAGTTGTCTACAGCACAAGAGGAATTGTTACGCATCAGTGGCGTTAACGCTGATCTGTTAGCGGAACTTGCCGATGATTTGCCACTAACACCGCCTGAACCTGCTGACATTGATGCCTGGGTTGTTATGGCAAAGGAGCAAAACCTGGAGCTTGTTATCGCCAGACTGGCGGCTGAGAGTAGTGGCACGCAGGTCGATATCGAACGATCGGAAAGCTACCCAACACTAGAACTGGTCGGGTCTGCTGTATCGGCCACGACAGAACAATTTCTTCGTAGCGATACTGATATTGCCGACATCAGATTGCAATTACGGATGCCCTTGTTCACCGGTGGCCGTATCAATGCTCAGGTTGCTCAGGCACGTGCGCAGGCATTGTCTGCTGGCGAACAACTGGTGGTGCAGGAACGCACCACGACCCAGCAAACGCGTGACGGGTACCGTGGGGTCCAGGCATCAATCAGCCGAGTTCGGGCGCTACGTCAAGCGCTGGTGTCCACACAGAAGTCGGCTGAAGCCACTGAGGCTGGATTTCGTGCCGGTACACGAACCTCGGTGGAAGTATTGCAAGCACTGCGCGATACGTTCAGCGCACGCTCGGACTATGCAGGCGCACGCTACGACTACATCATCAATACACTCAATTTAAAGGCCGCCTCAGGTACCTTAATTGAAGCTGACATCGATGCCGTTAACCGCTTCCTTGCCACCCCTGAGTAAATTGACACACGTTGCCCTCTCAATCTGACACCCGTTTTCACTGGCAACGCTACGTCGCCCCACGCTACTGGGCCACCTGGTTCGGCTTTGGCCTCTTTTGGCTTATAACGCGTCTACCCTGCCCGCTGGTCATGCGCATTGGTAGAGCGCTTGGCCAACTAATGTATGTTGCTCTGCGAAGCCGTCGACGTATTACGCTTATTAATTTGCGCTTAGCCTTTCCAGAACTGTCGGACAACGAGCAAGTCGAGCTTGCGCGCAAAGCGTTTGATCATCTCGGCATGGCTACCGTTGAAACCGCCTGGTTGTGGTTTAGACGTGCTGATGGTTTGGGACCCGTAGAACTGCACGGTGTTGAACATCTCGAATCAGCACTTGCTAACGGTAAAGGTGTCATTCTGCTGCAAGCTCATTTCACTGTGCTGGAATTGTGCGCACCGACTATCGGCTCACGATGGCCATCGCGCGGCGTCTATGCCACCCCTAAAAATCCGCTATTTGCCGACTACCTGCTCTACCAACGTTCACGTCATGTGCTCAGCATGATCGATAATCGTGGCATACGCGACATGGTGCGGGCTTTGCGCCGTGGTGAGATAGTCTGGTATTCACCCGACCAGTCGGTCCCAACCTCCCACGGCGGCATCGCCACCCATTACTTCAACCAACCCGCACTTACCACGACCGGTACTGACCGTATCGTTAAAATGACGGGCTGTAGCGTGATCCCTCTTATGCCCTCACGCGAAAGTGATGGGAGTCGCTATACGTTTAACTTTGGGCCGCCGGTAGTGTTCAAGTCAACAGACACGGTGGAGGCGACGCAACAAATTAACGACCAACTGGAACAGCAGGTACGCAAGCAACCTGAGCAGTATTTATGGGCGCACAAACGCTTTAAACCACCAACGCCTGCGTACACCAACCCCTACGCATGACACCGCTGTGGCGGTACCGATTACTGATTCGTCTGCTCGGACCACTGCTGCTTGGCTATACACTGTGGCGCACCCTAAAGGGTGATGGTGTGCGGTACTTATGTCAGCGTCTGGGTCTTTATCGACCATCGGCACGCAGCCAGCAACTGTGGATACACGCAGCATCCGTTGGTGAAGTGTTCACTGTATTGCCCCTACTGCGTGCCTGGCTTGAACAGCACTCACAAGCTAATGTGCTACTAACGACAGGTACAGCAACCGGTGCCGCGGTTGTTCAACAACAGGCATTGAATCGCGTGTATCACCAATATTTACCGGTGGATTTTCCCGGTGCCTGCAAACGCTTTATCGCCCAGGTCAATGCTGAAAAACTGTGGGTTGTTGAAACCGAAATCTGGCCTTGGCTGTACGCTCAATGCCAACGCCAATCCATCGCCATAACCATCATCAATGGTCGGTTATCGGACCGAACAAGCAAACAGGCAACCGGTTTGCTGGGCAGCAGCTACCAACGCGCATTGCACAACGTACAGATCCTGGCACGTTCGGCTGTTGATCATGACAAGTTCATTAAACTGGGTGCTCAGCCTACCCATGTCCAGACAGTTGGCAATTTAAAATACGCCAGTAGTGAGCGTATACACGCCAGCTCAGCCCCGCTGAGCCTACCCTACGTACTGGCCGCATCAACCCACGATGATGAAGAGCTACAACTGGCTGAAGCCTGGCAACGTTTAAAGCCTGCCAACACTTTACTGGTTATAGTGCCGCGCCACCCAGAACGTGGTGGGCGCATCGAGCAACAATTTAAAACCCTGGGACTGAGAGTTGCGCAGCGTTCACAGGGACAGCAACCAGATTCTACCGATACCGTGTATCTGGCTGACACACTGGGCGAGCTAGACGCCTGGTACGCGCATGCACAAGCAAGTTTTGTCGGTGGTTCACTGATACCGCGAGGTGGTCACAACGTATTGGAACCTGCGCGCCATGCCTGCCCGACCGTGGTTGGCACGTACACTGACAATTTTGACGATATCGTCAGCATTATGAAGGATCGGGATGCGCTGTTTGTTGCTGGTTGTGTGGATGAGGTAACGCAATTTCTGCAACGCGGCGCCAACCATGACCCAGCACTAATCACCATGGGCCAACAAGCAAAAACCATCGCTCGAGAAAGTGAGAGCGTACTTCAACATTACCTGCAACTACTCAATCGTCCCGGCTGACTCACGACCCAGTCGCCTCAATGAGGTTTCCCAGCTGCTTTGCAACCGAGCAAACCCGTGACTCACATCCTCGTTACATTCAGATTTTTGCAATGAGCGCTTCAACCGATTGATATTAGCCAAACACCAGCCACTGGCTGGGTCAGTATTTGGTTGATTGTTTATACCCACGCCCAAAGCTTTATTACTGTCACGCGAAACAGTTCCCGTTGTAGGCGCGGCCAGTCGTGCTGTGGGGAGTGCTCGGCACCGGGCTCTATCGAAATCAATCAGGAATACGTTATCGGCTTGATCCAATAGGATATTATGCGCATTTAGGTCAGCATGATAAATACCCTGGCCATGAAAACGCGCAATAACATCACCTATGGCCTCCCACACAACAGTCGACACGCCACCGTTCACTAACCGCTGTGCCAGTGTGGTGCCAGACAATCGGTAAGTCACAAGACTGGCACAATAGAAAACGCCATGGCGAATCACCTGACAAGCGTATGGGGCCGAGACTGGAAGCTGTAGGGCTTGCAAGTGTTTCAGGAAATTAAATTCTTGCATGGCCCGCGTGTTGTCGATACCAGTAAATACGTATCTATCGGCACTGATTCGCTGCACCAAACCGCCACGCCGATAGTGTCGCAACACTAGCGAAGTATCGTTAAGTTTGAAAAAAAACGTATTGCCACGACCTGCAGCAGCGGTACCTTCTAGCAAATTTTGCTCAGCGAGACGCTGTTCATCAAACACCATGGCGTCAAACGGCGGGCTCGATGGCTGAAGGTATCGCCAATGAATGTTTGTAGACGTTGCCGAGCGCTCGGTCACGATCAGATCTGGGCCGTGGCCCGAAGATGAAAGCAGCCTACGTGCGCTTGTCTGCACGTTCACTCTCGACCAATCGGTACACTGTTCCACAATAGGAGCAGGTCGCCTCAGGTGAGTCTTCCAATGGAATGTAGACGCGTGGATGAGAGTTCCACAGCGAGCTGTCGGGGGTTGGGCAATGAAGTGGAAGCTGCTCGCGAGTGACTTCCACTAAGGACTGTGCATTGGGTTGTTGCATGGGCATTGCAGGAACTTGAAAAAATTGACAGGGGATAGTGTACTGGATTGCGCACATCACTCCGAGACAATGCCCAGACAACGCTCGTACAAAGCCTGGGTAACGCTCGGGTAACGCCTGGGTAACAGTCAACTCTCGCCCAAAATACGTGTCCTGATCTCGATAATAGCGTCACGCAACGCTGTCAGTGTGGGGTCAAGCGGCACCACCGATGAGGCTTCCTGCAATGCTTGGCGGTGCAGCCGCTCGCGCAATACCAAATAGCTATCACGCAGCTGTGTTGTATCCGCCGATGACAACAAGCCCAACGCCTCGACCGTGTCCAGCACCCGAATGTTGTCAGTGTACGTTAACAGTGCTGGATACTGGGCCGAGTGTGCCAGCACTAGAAATTGCACAATAAATTCAATATCAGCTACACCACCTGCATCCTGCTTCAAGTGCAACTGGTTGTGCTGATTAGCCCCCAGCGTTGAGCGCATTCGCTCGCGCATACTAGCCACCGCCTGCTGCAGCTCATCCGCTGACCGTGATTGCCCAAGCACTTTGGTGCGGATTTGTGAAAACCGTTCGTGCAATCGCTCAGAGCCGAACACCATGCGCGCCCTCATCAATGCCTGATGTTCCCAGGTCCAGGCCTGTCCGGACTGATACTGGGCAAAGGCGTCCATACCGGTGACCAGTACACCCGAACTACCGTTGGGTCGCAGCCGTAAATCAATTTCATACAGCACACCAGCAGGCGTTAGCGTACTCATAAAATGCACGAATTTCTGTGCAAGGCGTGCGTAGAACACAGAGTTGTCAATCGGTTTGTCACCGTCTGTCAGTTGTTGCGACCCTGTGCTGTCATGCACGAAAACCAGATCAAGGTCAGAGCCAAAACCCAACTCCAGACCACCTAACTTGCCGTAGGCAACGATACCCACACTGGTAGCATGAGCGTGACCGCCAACCACACAATTGGGACAACCATAACGCGCTAATAGCGGAACTTGAACCAACGCCAGCACGGTTTCAATTAATGCCTCTGCCAACCACGTCAGCTGATCGCTGACTTGCATCAGCGTCAGCGTACCATCCAGTTGCGCACAAGCGATACGCATCTCCCGCGATTGCCGAAAATGCCGTAAAGAATCCATTTGCACATCCAGCTCTTCGTGTTGGAGCCGTTCAAGCTGCGCCATAGCGTCACGCCTGACGGCTGTTGCATCCACATGAACCACCGAGTCGGACCCGGTGAGCAATTCATCAATAACAATAGGCTGTCTGAGTACAAAGTTCGCCAGCCAGCTACTTTGTGCAAACAGCGTCACCAGGCGCGACAATGCAGCAGGCTGATCACTCAGTACTTGCAAATAACCGCTTCTACCCGCAACTGCCCGCACTAACGAAAGGCATCGTAGTAAGGTGTCAGAAGGCTGTGCAGTGTCGCTAGCCAGTTTTAATAGTAGCGGCACAATGCGCTCAACCCGATCCTGACCTTCGGCTGTGAGACGCTGGTAGAAACTGCCACGTCCAAGGCTGTCTATGGCACTTAAGAGTTCATCATTAGGTTCAAACCCGTTTTCATGCAGCACACTGACTCGCGTTTGTTCATCGATATCTGTTGAACCTAAGGTTGCACTCAATGTGGTCCATTTATCCACCGATGGATCGTCATCTTCTACTGCAAATAACGCGGTAAAGTTGCGTGTGACTACTTGTTGATGTTCATCAAGCTGAGCACGAAAAGTGGGCCAGTCCGGTGCATCCATCATCACCAGCAGTTGCTGTTTGTCAGTCGCAGACTGCGGCAGGCTATGCACCTGCTCGTCACGCATCATCTGCACCGCGTTTTCGACACGACGCAAATACGCATACGCATTCAGCAGTCCGTTGACCTCATCCTGTGGCATGAGCCCATCAATACCCAGCTGATGTAGAACAGCTATGATTGAGCGGATACGTAGTCGCTCATCCCGCCCCCCTCTGACCAGTTGAAAAGCTTGCCCGATAAATTCAATTTCACGTATGCCACCCGCCCCCAGCTTGATATTGTCCACCATGCCTTTGCTCGCCACTGACACAGCGATCTTGTGCTTAAGCTTTCGCAGCGAATCAAACGCGTTGTAGTCCAGGTAGCGTCGATACACGAACGGGGTAATCAGTTTTTCCAGCAGTTCGCGATGCGCAGGTAAGCCGGTTATAGCGCGTGCCTTTATCATGGCATAGCGCTCCCAGTCTCGAGCCTGTGTCAGGTAGTACTGTTCCAGGCCCTCCAGGTTCATCACCAACGGGCCACTTTCGCCAAAGGGTCGTAGTCGAGTATCAACCCGAAACGCAAAACCATCTTCGGTCACGCTATTGAGCAAGCGGGTCAAGCCTTGCACACTGCGGCGAAAGAATTCCCCATTATCTATCTGGCGCGCACCACTTTTATTACCGGTGGTCTGCCCACCCTGTGCGTATAAACAGATCAGATCAATATCTGACGATACATTCAGCTCATAACCACCAAGCTTACCCATACCCAGCACGATCAATCGCTGCGCTTCACCGGTCTCCCCCAACGGCTGACCGTAGCGCAAAGACAGGCTTTGGTGGGTCCATTCATCGGCTGCACACACACAGGCATCCGCCAATAATGAGAGTTCCAACAAGGTATCTTCAAGGTGCGCAACACCTGACAAATCTCGCCACAGTATCCGCAACATATGCCGATGCCGAAAAACTCTAAGGACACGTTGCTGTAGTGCTTCAATAGCTTTGCTGTCTTGAGCTCGCCCAGCCTCTGAGCGCAAACCATCGGCCAAGGCAGATTCAAGCTCATCGCGTAGCGTATGTCGCCACTGCTCGGTACTCAGCTGCTTTGCTGCGCTAACCAGTGAACCCGAATTGAGCAATTGCACCAGCGATTGTGGATAGCGCATCACGGTACGGGCGATATACGCGCTGACCGAGCACATCGGCAGTAACCATTCATCTAGCAGGGCATTGGCCGCCACCACGTCCTCAAACACAGCTCCCTGGTTAGCAACCGCAGCACGTATCTCGACGACTTGCTTACGAATCAGCGATGATGCCTGTTCGGCCGCATATTCACTGCGCACTGATAATCCCCTTTTCCCGTCGACGCCAAACTGAATTACTCACGAAGCCACCCTATTCTTCCGCACCCGGATATCCTGGAGTCAACCCCAATCAGCCTACGCCGCTGGGTCGCAAATACAGCCTACATTTTGCTCCCTACTGACGTGGTCCGCACATAATTCGCCGCAAAAAAAAGGGGGTGGTGAAAGAATTCGGTGTTTCATAGATAGTCCTGGCTAGTTAGCAGGTATTATTCGAGCATGAGTAAACAGCTTGAACTTGAACATATCTGCGTCGACCTTGATGGTACCCGTATCATTCATGATGTGTCGTTCTCGCTCAATGCTGGCGATATCGGCTGCCTGCTAGGACCCAGCGGCTGTGGCAAAACGACACTGTTGCGTACCATTGGTGGTTTTCAAGCACCCTCGCAGGGAGATTTAAAGATCGCCGGTAAAACCGTTGCCAATGCCACTCGCCAAGCCTTACCCGAAGAACGGCGCGTCGGCATGGTGTTTCAGGACCTTGCGCTGTTTCCGCACATGACAGTGCGTAAAAATGTTGCGTTTGGCATTACCGGCCAATCGCGCAAAGCCACCAATGATCGTGTGGATGAGCTGCTTGATCTGGTGGGTATGCAGCGCTACGCCAAAAGCTTCCCACACCAACTCTCTGGCGGCCAGCAACAACGCGTCGCACTGATTCGTGCAATGGCGCCCCGACCACCGGTGCTATTGCTCGACGAGCCCTTCAGTAGTCAAGACACTGAGCGACGCGTGCAATTAGCACATGAGGTTCGCGAGATACTCAAACGCGATGGTATAACCGCCGTGTTGGTCACGCACGATCAATTCGAAGCCTTTGCCATCGCGGATCATATTGGTGTGGTTGCTCAGGGCCGACTACGTCAATGGGACGATGCTTACAATCTGTACCACACCCCCGCTGATCGCTTTGTGGCCGATTTTATCGGCGAAGGTGTTTTTCTATGCGGTAATACGCTGGAAAATAATGTCATACAAACCGAACTTGGCGTCATTCACGGAGAATTGAATGACGATGTACCTTCAGGAACCTTGATAGAGCTACTGGTTCGCCCTGACGACATCATTCACGACGATAACAGCCCCAACAAAGCCACGGTAATAGCCAGAGATTTTCGCGGTGCCGATCACTTGTATACACTGCGCATGCCGGGTAATACCCGGCTTCTATGCCTGGCACCGTCGCATCACAATCACCCCGTCGGTGAGCAGTTTGGCATTAGGCTGCAATTGGATCACTTAGTTATTTTTGATCGTGAAGGTATTGATGCTTAGCACCAGTGAGTCACGTGCAGTGACCCAGACGGAGTATTTCAGAGCTTGCCAACTTGTTGTGCAATAGCCAGACTTGCGGTTAACCCAGGTGACTCAATCCCAAACAGATTAACCAACCCTGGCACCCCATGCTGTGCCTGTGTCTGAATCATAAAGTCGTTATACACATCACCGTTGAGTCGAATCTTAGGTCTTATACCCGCGTAATCGGGTGACAATGCGTTATCCGGTAATCCTGGCCAGTAGTGTCGAACTGCTGAATAGAAGCTTCCGGCACGCAGTGGATTGACTGCGTAGTTTTCAGTTTCTATGGGCTCTACATCTGGCCCGAACCGACCCTGAGCACCCAGGTCGATCGTAAAGTGCACGCCCAACCCACCTGGCTCTGGTACGGGGTACACTAGTCGACTAAACGGTGCCTTACCCGATAAGCAAAAGTAGTTACCTTTCACTAATATCGGTTCAACGCAGTGCGTGTTGTGCATCAGTTCACTGGTAGCAATCAGCGCACAAGCGCCATGACCAGCGGCATTGATCACCCACTGCGAGGTCAAAGCGATAGGATCCTGGCCACCCACATGTACAGTGAACCCACCAATAACACGGTTATGCTCAATACTGATAACAGGGGCGTGAGTTGCCAGCGCAGCGCCGTGTGATTGCGCGTCGCCTAATAGTGACACCATGAGTCCATGGCTATCGACAATACCGGTTGAAGGTGAATACAACGCAGCCTTGCAATGCAGTTCTGATTCCATTGCCATGGCATCATTAGCGCTGAGCAAACGGATGTCATTAACACCGTTTGCCAATGCGCGTGTCTGGATGGACTTCAATTGCGTTACCTGCGATGCAGAGGTAGCCACAATCAATTTGCCACATTGCCGATGGTTGATGTAACGATCTTGACAGTAGCGATACAGTGCCTGTCTGCCACTGACGCAAAGCCGTGCCTTCAAACTGTCCCGAGGGTAATAGATGCCAGCGTGAATAACCTCAGAGTTACGCGCACTCGTCATCGTGCCAATGCTCGCAGCTTTTTCCAGAACCAGCACATCTTTGCCATTACTGGCAAGCGTTGCGGCAATAGCCAATCCTACAACACCCGCACCAACAATAATGTACTCGCAGTCGGTATTCATCGTGCCGTTAGCATAGCCAAGTCGGGCCAGACAGGTACATAACAGTTGTAACCGGACACGTCATCCAAACAACTATTGCGCCTTAGCGACCTTGCCAGCGGCTCGCTCAACGGTTGTCAAAGCCACTTTGTTCCGTAAATAAACTGGCGCTGCATCTTCAGGCGCTAACCATTTACCGGCACTTGCCAGTGGCTTTGCCAACGCCAGCAAATCTTGCGCATGGGGCTGACACGAAACGCGCACTGATCCATTAATCAACGCTGTATAACGTTCAGCACCAGAACCTGCCCACTGCCATTCTGGTAAGGCTGGTAAGGCTGGTAAGGCTGGTAGTGCGGGTATATCAGTTGGCGCACAGAGCAATTCATCGGTTACCGGTTGCATTAGCTGTGTGGTATCGCACGCAAAGGCGGCAAAGTACACTTCATCCATGCGTGCATCCAAACTAACTGCAACGTGGGTACTCCTGTATTGCCGATAACAATTTTGTGCCACACACTGCAAGCAAGACACACCAATTACACCCACACCGGCACCCAATGCAATGCCTTGCGTAAGTGCTACCGAAACTCTGACACCGGTAAAACTTCCCGGCCCTTGCCCGAAAACGACACCATCGAGCTGCTGTGGTGAAAGTTCAGCATCAGCCATCAAGGCATCGACCATTGGCAACACCAGCGCACCGTGCTGCTGCGCAGCAACGCGGTGATCAACGAGGATCTGCTCATCAACCAGTAATCCCACCGAGCACGCATCGGTCGATGTATCGATTGCCAGTAGCTTCACGTTGTCACCTCTTCACGATAGGCTGCACGTTCACGGCGATAGAAGTCCTCAACTTCTGCCAAATCACGTGTGATGGGCATCGGTGGCAAACTGGTAATAAACACCTCGCCGTAGTTGCGTGAGCGAATGCGAGGGTCACACAGCACCAGTACACCTCGGTCCGTGACATCGCGAATCAATCTGCCTACACCCTGCTTCAGCGCAATAGCAGCCTGAGGTATCTGATATTCATAAAACGGATTACCGCCAGCTTGCTTCATGTGATCAATGCGCGCGCTCATCACAGGGTCCCCAGGAGAGCCGAACGGTAGCTTGTCGATAACCACCAGTGACAAGGCTTCACCGCGCACATCAACCCCTTCCCAGAAGCTACTGGTACCTAATAACACCGCATTTCCCACAGACTGAAAAGCCTCGATAAGTTCACGCTTGGGCATCTGCCCTTGAACCAGAATGGGGAAATTAATCTGGCCTTCGAGTAAACGGGCTGCTTCGTGCAACGCTCTGTAGCTGGTGAATAGCAGAAACGCACGACCCTTACTGGCTTCAAGCACTGGCAATAAAGACTTAATGATACTGCCCGTATAGTCACGATGTTGCGGCTCGGGGAGTTGTTCTGGTAAATACAACAGCGCGTTATGTCGATAATCAAACGGGCTGTCCACTTGCAGTTCACGCGTGTTCTCAAGCCCAAGCTGGCTTCTAAAATGGCTGAAGTCACCCCCTACCGCTAGGGTTGCTGAGGTAAATACCCAACTCGAGGTCATTGCCTCCATAGCTTTTTGAAACGGCCCGGCAACCGTCATTGGCGTCATATTCAAACTGAAGCCGGTTCGGTACGTTTCATACCAGTGAACATATTCGCCATCCGATGGATTATCAACAAATCGCTTTAAGGAATCAGCCTGCGCAACTGCGCGCTTGTGGCAGCTTTCAAGACCTTTGCCACGCTCGGCAACATCGGCCAGTGCCTCTTGTAGAGAGCCAAGCAGCAGTGTCAGTCGTTCAAGTTCTCGTTCAATGGGCACCGTGTCCTTAATGCCAATCCATGCATCCCGTCCCGGCTCAATAGGAAAGGCCAGACGAAAATGTCGTACACCGGTTTCAAGCGCCTGAGCTAGCTCTCGAAGCTCTCGGTTATCGGGTGCTTCATGCAATTGTTCACCAACGGTATCACGGGCTAGATCCAGTAGCTGACGGCTGCTAAGCTTGCGACCGAAAAATTGCGCGGCAATATCGGCCTAGCCTCTGCGTCTGTGTCCGTTGTCGCCCGCCTCCTTCGCGTTGTCGTTGCCGCTGCCGCCGTCGTTGGTGTTGGCTTCGGTGCGCTGTGGTTTACGCAAGAACGGACCGCAAATTCGCCGTCCGCTGAGTCGCCCGCGGCAGTAACTGCGACCCCAAGCGAGCCGGCTACTCCGGTGCCGCCCACGCCTACGCCGACGGCAACACCGGTTCCCACGCCGACGCCGATCCCCACACCGCTGCCGTTTAACGCTGCCGTCCCGGTTGGTGATCTTGGCGCCGAGCTTGCGACACCACTGCCAGGCTGTGGCCTGCTCGGAAACGACCTCCGGGTCGCCGGCACGGTTTCACTCAAATGCATCGAAGACGTGCCTTCGGTCCCCGTCGTATCTGCGGCTGCGGGACGGGTTGTCGGGGTCGTAAACGAGGCTGCCATTGCCACCACCGGCGAACCAGACCCGCTGGGCTGGTCCTGGGCCGAGCAAGTCTCGCTTGGACCTCACGTCATCGTCGATCACGGACCGCTGGGCGACGCCACGAATGTCCAAACGGTTTACGCCGGCCTCGCTTCGGTCGCCGAAGGCATCGGCATCGGCACGGTGGTCGAGGCAGGCCAAGAGCTGGGGGCGATCGCTGGACCCGAACCAACGCTGCGGTTCTCACTGTGGACCAACGATCAACGCCAAGATGGCGCAGCCGTACTCGCAGCCGCCCCATCACTCGAGGAGCAGCGACTGGTCGCTGAGGCGCT
>CALKXZ010000363.1 GCA_938003775.1 uncultured Granulosicoccus sp.
AGCGAAGATATCGCCAAGCTTTGGCTCGACGCCTTTCAAGCCATTGAGCAGCTCACTGCAACAGACAACCCACACGCCGCTTGAAGATGGTTGGCATGCGCATGACGCTGCGCTATGTCAAGTAGCGAACACCCATCGCTGATACGGTCACCACCAGTGCTGAGAGTACCGTACCCCAAGCCACGTCAACCAAACTGACAACCAGCGGCCAGTCGCGTAATGTGGCAAGGTTGGTCATGTCGTAGGTACCGTAGGACATGAACCCAACGATGGCCCCATACAGCGCGACATTGGCTAATGACAGATCCGGTTGCATTGGCCGAACCGCCAGAAACACAAGTCCAGCGGTGTAGATTAGATAAAACGCGGCCCCTGGCAGTAACAGGAACTGCTTGCGCAACAGATGATCTAGATGCGTGGCGTAAAAATTTCTCGCTATCAATCCTAACCACAAGCCATCAATGATAATGAACGCAATGACGGCCGTTGTGTAGGCGACCAGGTAAGTTTTCATATCCTTAAATTCTATCCTTAGTTTCTAAGTCGTTTCTCAGCTGATGACTCGAACACTGCGGGGCATTGAACCTGCAACTGCTCGCCGGTAACCGGATGGTCAAAGGTGAGCCGATCTGCGTGTAGCATCAGCCGTTTGCCAACTTCACCGTACAACCGATCACCCACAATGGGGTTGTTCAGTCCAGAGCTATGTGCTGCATGAACCCTGAGTTGATGTGTACGACCCGTTAGCGGATAGAACCACACGTCACGTTTGTCTTTCATGCCAGCGCTTCGCCATAAGGTTATCGATACCTTGCCATGCTCATTACAAACGATCTGTCTTGGACGATCATTAATATCTGGTCGTATTAGTAGCTCTATACGACCACCCTGTGCAAGTGGGTCACGGGTTAGTCGCGCACTGTAGCGTTTATCAATAAGACGCCGTTCGAACAATTGTTGCAGGTGACGGTGTACACAACGATTTTTAGCCAACATCAACAGACCAGAGGTGTCCATATCCAATCGGTGCACTAACGACGGTCCCGTAATCTCGGGGCAAGCCGCTAAAACTCGCGACACAACGGAGTCAGGCTCGACGCGTCCTGGCTGTGATAACAACCCGGACGGTTTATTCACGATGATCAGCCATTGATCCTCAAAGATCACCGGCACACCGGGTACCCTTGTGTTCACATTACCGCTCGTCGAATGAGGTTGAGCCCAATGATCAAGAAAAACCATAATAAGGCCCGTTCAAAACGATGAGCGGACAAACGTGTGCGAATTTGTTCACCAATGACAAACCCTGCCATGGATGGAATCAGCAATAGGCATGACATAATCATCATCGGCTGGGTCAACAGGCCCGCATGCCAGTAACCAGTGAACAGCACCAAACTACCCAGTGCCAGTAACAACCCTATGGTTGCAACGAATTGCTCCTTGGTTAGTCGGCGTGCACTCAGATAAATCAGAATAGGTGGTGCCCAGACACCGGTCAAACCGCCCATTATACCGGCGCCTGCACCGGTTATCAGCTGCGAGGGTCGATCATAACGATCAGGGATACGTACCACCGGTTTGTACAATCCGGTTATCGCATACCCAGTGACAATAGCTCCCAGCGTTGCACTGAGCAAAGCAACCGGTACTACACTTGCAAATTGCGAGAAGATCGCGATGAACACCAGCATGATCACCAGCAACAGGCTAAATCGCTGAATAACCCAGCGTATCTGACGACTGCGATAGACCTGCCAGACATTGGTCACGACCATGGGGATAACCACCAGCATGATGGCGCTACGTGCATCAGTCATCTGCGCCATTAAACTCACGGCAGTAGTAGGAAACCCTATTCCCAGTGTGCCCTTGACCAGCCCAGCGGTGAAGTAGACGAATACCGCTGCCAGCATCAGTGGTGTTGCGATAAGCTCAATCAGTGGCCAGGTTGACATTAATCAGTCATCTGATTCCACAAAGCAGTTAAACCAGACGTGTATGTCGGATAAACATACTCAAGATTCAATTCAACCTTGCTACGATCATTACGCACACGTTTATTTTCGCTGTAAAACGATCGCGCCATGGCACTGATGTCCGCCTGTGCAAAATCGCGTGCCACAGGTTCGGGTCGATTGACCAACGCATGAGCAAATCGGATAACGTCCTGCGGCGCGGCGGGCTCGTCATCAGTGATATTAAGCACACCTGCGTATTGATGCTGAGCAGCCTTCATTGTCGCCCTGGCTAGGTCTTCCACATGAATTCGGTTGAACACCTGCCCCGGCTTTATCAACATGGGACCACGGCCATTGAGCGCATCCTGTACCGCGTTTCTGCCTGGACCATAAATACCCGACAAACGCAACACGCTGACAGGCACAGCTCGTTCACTGCCCCACTGCTGCCAGGCAATTTCTGCCTCACGCCGCATCTGCGAACGCGGCTGGGTGGACGTGCACGGCGTGAGTTCATCAACCCATTCGCCGTTATGATCTCCAT
>CALKXZ010000364.1 GCA_938003775.1 uncultured Granulosicoccus sp.
GCGAGCGTTTGTAAGGCTCTCTATCGCAAACACTGCTTCTAGATCACTAGCTTTAGCGACGCGATCAAATAAGCCAACCGGTGGGTAACGACTGGGGACCAAGCGCCAAGACGGAGACCAATGGACTAACGATGTTTTTATGTTTTCTACCATCCGCGCTCAGAATCCAGATAACGCCTAACCTCATAAAGATCTGCCACATTTCCTGACAACATCCTGCTTAATGCAGATTCACCATTAAACAGTGGCGCTGTATTAGGCTTTTTTACCCAGGAATCTGCGCTAGTTGGGTTAGGTAACAAAACCTGGAGTGCTTTGTAAATACCAAACACATAAGAAAGCCTTTCCAGCTTTTCTTTTTGAAGCTTTACGGAAGTAGGCTCACGCTTCCATTTGAAGTAGGTGCTCCGAGTATTGTCATCATAACCAAGGAGTGTCATTGCTTCGGTCTGCGATAGTCCCCATGCATCAACAATATTTAAAAATGTAGCTAATGCAGCTGTTGATACTTTTGCAGAATCGATAGCATTTAAAGGGTTTGCACTAGACATAGCTTTCTCCAATTGTTATTAGTGGATACTCAATCCGTATTCACCTCATACTTTTTCAGTCAAGGTATGGTTCGGCCAACGCTTGACTGCTGCCTTATTTACAAATCTGCCGGTTCCCGCCGAACGGTGAATGGTTCTACCGCTAGAGCCACTTTTCCCTGAGCTCTCATTCACTGATTGTCTGGGCCTACGAGCAGCAGCTGAACGGCTGATATACCGTCCTGTTTTCGCGCTTCGAAACGCCATGGAATTCACCTCACTTCATTGTAGTTCTGTATCGGATAAAAAAGTGCATAAACATACTATTTTTTAATATAAGTATGAATTAGTACTTAATGTGCCATCTATACCTACAGAATTCAATGAATGAGTTAGCGTGTATTTTGAGAGATGTCCCACAATGGCCTTGTGGGACACTGGGGCCCCATAGGCTGATTTAACAACCCGTCAGCAATCCATCAGCGCTATACTGTCCCACAATAACCGAATTCAAACGTTGTGGGACACCAAAACATGCGTGAAGTCGAAGCGGTCAAAACAGCTGAACAACGCCAACAAGTCGAAGCTCACTTGGCCGACCAGGGCGCGATTTACGCCGACATTTGGAAGGTCGGGGTGAACACCGCGTTGCGCATCTCGGATCTATTGTCGTTGACGATGGAAGACGTGCGCATGCTCGACATCGAGAACCCTGCGCTGAACATCATCGAGCAGAAAACCGGTAAACCACGAAAGATCGTCGTTAACCAATCCGCGCTCACCGTGATGCAGCGTCGGTTACATGAGCATCCAAATGATGTGTGGTTGTTTCAATCAGAGGCTGCAAACCGAGATCGACGCGCGGCACCCAAACCCATTAATCGTCGATCGGTAAGTCGAGTGTTTGAGAAAGCAGGGCAACGGGTTGCACCTAAAGTGGTTCTCGGTACACACTCGATGCGGAAAACGCGTGGATATGCGATGCACAAAGCAGGGCGTTCAATTGAAAGTATTGCCAAAGTATTGAATCACAGCAGCCCAGCTGTCACGATGCGTTATATCGGGTTGGTTCAGCAGGATATCGATGAAAGTTACACCGAGCTTGAACTCTAATTTTTCATTACCATTTCAATGACTTATCTGCATTTTAATATCTTCCCCTAGCCGCTATTCTCCAACCACTTTACCGAAAACACTATCAATTCACAAATTCTTAATGTACGGCAAAATACCGTACATATGGCTTGATATATGCCGCTACTTAGCTTATTGTTTAATCGCTCTGCGAATACACAGAGTCGGAGAATTTGATATGGCAACTTTAGCTAAAGACACAAGAGTTGAGATGAGAGCAAGTCAGGCTCAGCGCGAGATACTGGACCGTGCTACGGCAACCTGCGGCTTGTCTATGACTGATTTTGTTTTGAGTGCCGCTTTGGAACGCGCTAATGAAGTGCTTGAGCAACACAACAAAATCACGCTTAAGAATGCAGAATTTGATCGCTTTATACAGATTTGTAGTGAAGCTAGAGAACCTAATCAAGCCCTTAGAGACGCTTTGCAATTCACAAAAGAGAGCGGCTTTGAGTGACGCTATGTACGAAGTTTGTCGAACTTAATAAAAAGCAACACGATCGAAAAAATTTCGGTTGTGGTGTGGGCCAACTCGACGATTTTCTCCAAACTAAAGCTTCAAATCACAGAGAACAAAAAATAAGTAAAACGATGGTTCTGCCGGCTACTAAGCCGGCAGCCTCTACAAATCTACATCCAATTCAAGCGTTTTATACAACCACGCAAACAACGATCGAACGCAAGACACTATCCGCTGCCGTAGCTAAAGCATTACCTAATTACCCTATTCCTGTTTTTATAATTCCATGTTTGGCTGTTGATAAAAAACTGCAGGGTCAGGGAATCGGAAAGGCCGCTCTGATATTAGCCTTAGAAGAGTTCTATCACGCCAGTACCAATGGTATTTCTGGCATTGGAGTCGTCATCGATCCCATTGATAAAAAAGCCGATGCTATCTATCGGAAATTCGGTTTTGAAACACTTACAGCAAATCGATTGTTTTTAGGAATGGGCACAGTAGAAGAACTTTTCAATTCTTAGCCATGAAAAATATCACAACGTAAGGTGCAACTTTACCGACGCGACCTGTAGCGGCAGCGAAAGCAAGTTGACAGCTTTAGCCCTAAGCAGACGTCCGCTTGTACACAACGACAATGAAAATCGTATCAATTACAGAATTGCCTAGCGATCTAGAGGGTCTAATTAATGATAGCGAGATAGAGGGTTTCGCCTTCATAAATCGTCTGGCTTCTGAGTGGGTCAACCACTTAAATCGCTTTGACAATACTGGTGAGTTCGTGTCCTTACGGCAAGCCTGCATAACTTATTGCACGTAATCGACTACGCCGAAGATCGATCAGCTTGCGGGTAATTCCACGGTAGCCATTTCTCAGGCGAGGCTTTAACCGCCAGTTGATTGCGTTGTATCGCGTTCAGATAATCAAAGCCGTTCACCTCATGTTCGTGGCAAGTGGACAGCACCGAAGTAATGATGTCTGAGATTTCCGCTCCCACCAGGGTTTTAAAGAAAAGACTGTTTTTGCGCGCCCGGACGACAAGTTTGATCAATCGTTCGATTTCATTATTGTGTACGCCCTGCCAAGGTGTACATGTTCAGTAGGTTCAAATCCTACCCGGGTAACTATTGCTCCACCCGGAAGCACTTTGGAGTAGTTCAGGAGGCAACGAATGGGCTGAAGTATCTGAAGAAAAGGCGTCCTAGGGACGTCAGCGATTGCGCAGGCCGTAGCGCGAAGCGAACACTAAGCAGGCCTCGAAAAGATTGGATGCGGTTGTAGACTCGCCATAATAACGAGGAATACTGACACGCAGGATGGATTGAGTGATAGGTGAAATTCTGCGGGCCGCCGGGGTAGTGGTGATGGCATGTGCAAGAGAGAACATGTACGCAACAGGGGAAGCCTGTTCGGCTAGAGGATCAGCAGTGTGTGATCGGAAAACGGGACACCGGTGACGGAGAGTCCAGGGTTTGGTAGGTGGCGGATGGGCCCGTAGTACCGTTGAAGTCGGGTAATGCCGATGGAGGAAAGGGGCCCTGGTTTATGGGAGTGATTCAAAGTGACAAGACCAGTGAGATTGGCGCAAAGCCTATTAACTCCAGCGGTATCGGTTCGGAAGTTACAGAGAACACTGTATGTAAAAGCTAAAGCACAGCCAGAGTTTCGGTTCTATAGTTTGTGGGACAAAGTCTACCGTTGGGATATTCTGCATGCCGCTTATTTACGTTGCCGCAAAAATAAGGGCAGCGCTGGAGTGGATGGTCAGAGTTTCCAACAGATTGAGTCTGATGGGCTATTGAATTGGTTGGCTGAACTCGAAGAGGAGCTGCGTACCGGGCACTACCGTGCGCAGCCTATTCGTCGGGTATGGATTCCAAAACGCAACGGAAAGCTACGCCCACTGGGTATTTCTTGCATCCGAGATCGGGTGGTACAGATGGCAGTGAATCTGGTGTTGATGCCGATTTTCGAATCGGACTTCAGTGATAGCCAGTATGCTTATCGACCGAAAATCGATGCAAAAATGGCCGTACGTCGGGTGTATTTTCATGTCAGTGAGCGGGGTTTACGTGAAGTGGTTGACGCTGATTTACAAGACTACTTCACGACCATTCCGCACGGACCTTTGATGAAATGTGTGTCACGTCGGGTGAGTGATGGGAAAGTGTTAAACCTGATCAAGCACTGGCTGGAAGTGCCAGTGGTTGAGTAAGTAAAACACTCAACCATCTACAGCCGAGAAGCGGCGAAGAGTCATCGAGGTATCGCATAGGGAAATGTGATCTCACCGTTACTAGCCAACTTGTATTTCAGGCGATTCGTTCTTGCTTGGGGGGAATTTGGTTTTGACCAACGGCATCATGCACAGATCGTGAACTATGCTGATGATCTGGTGTTATGTTGCGCGCCTGGAAACGGGAACGCCGCACTGGAGAGTATGAGAATGCTCATGACGCGCTTGGGGCTAAAGGTCTACGAGGAGAAAACGGCAGTGCGACAGTTGCCAGAGGAATCACTGGATTTTCTCGGTTATACCATCGGTCGATATTACAATCGTTGGGGAAAGCCGTATGTGGGTACACGTCCATCAAAGAAGGCGATCCAGTCGCTGACACAGCGCATTCACGATGAAACAGCACGCAGTTGGTATTGGACGACGCCGGAAGATCGTATCGAATGCATCAACCGGATGATTCGCGGCTGGGCCAATTATTTTAATCAAGGCCCGGTCTTCGACTCATATCAACAGATCCAACGCTACACTGAGCGCCGACTTCGACGTTGGTTGGTGAAGAAGCACAAACAGAGGGGACGATCCGGGGTACGATTGTATTCAGATGAACACCTGTACGAACATCTCGGATTACACCGTCTGCCAAGTTCCAAAGCCGAATTGCTGAGCGCGAAGGCCTATTGACCATAAACGAAAGCCGGATGCGTTAATAGCGCATGTCCGGTTTGGTGAGCGGGGTGTGGAAACGGAGCCCTTTGGGATACCGCGCCACATTCCGACTCTACCGATCAGAGCTTCGACAATTCTGCAGAAGGCAGTGAGTCACCGTCAGTTCAAGCACCCTACGAAGTCTGGGATTGTGACGATTGCAGGAAAACCCAGCATAGATGTGCCTCCAGGTACTCTCAATAGTGTAATAAAACAAGCAGGCCTGAAGAATTGAGAGATAAACTGAATATAAAAACAACTAAAAATTGAAAGACAAATATTGAGGGAATTATCGATGAAATATGCAGTAGTGGTAGAGCAAGGGCCATCGAGTTATGGAGCGTTCGTACCAGATCTTCCTGGATGCGTTGCCGCTGGTGAAACTCGAGAGGAAACACTGGAACTAATAAAGGAGGCGATCGAATTTTATATAGAAGGCTTGCGTACTGATGGAGAGCAAGTGCCGGTGCCTCCTTGTGAGTTAGAGCATATTGAAATTAATGCTGCATGAAAAGTTCTAACAATTATCAACCATGACACCGGTTACCGCGTAGCACGTAATGACGAATCGAACAGTACGTTGAACCCGTCATTTGACTTTTCATTCCCTGCGCTGCCGCTCCGCCACGCTTCTGTCAAGTGCGCCTGAACGCGATGTTCTATTTGTTGCGCACATTCCATCGAATAGATCATAACTCGGTGAGGTGATTTTCTTTGGCAGAAGAAAGGTCATGGAGATATCAGTTTCAACGTGTAATCCGGCAGAATGAAGAAAAAACTGTACACACAAGTCCATGAGTTTTCGGAACATGGTACGCCTCCAGGTAGGCCCTGAAAAAATGGTCTTGATAAAAATTACGGAATGAAACCTATCTCGTGAGTGTGTTGTTTCTTTACTATTGACACAAAGGTAAAGATTGTATATCTTTACCTTTTGTGTAAATGTAAGAGTTTTTTGGTGATGGCGAAATTAAGTCAAAAGCGACAAATTACATTGCCTGTGGAGCAATGTACTGAACTGGGAATTAACCCTGGGGATGAATTGGAATTTTATGTTGCTAACGGAAAATTAACAGCGATAAAAAAAACGCCATCTGCGGCGAAAGGAATACTCCGCGATGTGAAAGTAAATGAATCTATAACTGATGAACAATCACGTCAAAGCGCTCTGCGATGATAGCGATAGATACAAACGTTTTGCTTAGGTACTTATTGCAGGATGATCCCAAGCACTCTGCTAAAGCTAATGCACTAATAAATGGGGATGAATACGTTCTAATAACAAATGTTGTCCTTGTAGAGGCTCTATGGACTTTGTGTGGTAAGAAATACAATGCGACTCAATCGCAAGTAGTAAAAACAATTCAGGCCCTTTTCGAAGAGCCACAAATCAGATTTGAGAATGCTAAGGTAGTATGGCAATCGCTAGATGACTATGTGAAAATTAATGGAAAGAATAAAAAGAAATTGGATTTTCCAGATGCACTAATTTTGAATTGTGCAAAATCCTGTGCGCTTGATTGGGACGATCAATTGACGGGATATTATACGTTCGATAAAGCAGCGCAACGTCTTCCAGGTGCATTCGCTCCATAAGCAAGTGGAAGTAATCTGATGAAAAACTTCGAAAGAATGCTATCCGAACATGAATGCCAATATTCTCGAGCAGAAAGCAGACATATTGTTGTGAATTGAGAGTGGGGTGATGACGAAATTTCATACGATAGCAAATAGAACAGTACATTGAAACTGTCACTTGATTTTCTCCTTCCGGCGCTGCCGCTCTGGTCGCGGAAATTCAAGTGCACCTTAATGCGATGTTATATTTATCTCGGCACTTGTCGACCGTGAGAGTACGTCTGAATCTCAGCAAGGCTCTCGGAAAACTATATTCTTTCTCTCTGCCCTTAATTTGCTGGAAGGTATTCCCGTTTTCGTTGACATACGCTCTACCACATGGTTTGAATAATTCATACCAAGATGGCGGAAAGTCAAATGGGCAGCGCAGTCAAAAGAACAACTTCGTTACCAGCAGATCTCGCAGAGGAGATCGATGAAATAGCCAAGAATGAGGGACGATCAGTTAGTTCTATTGTGCAGGATGCGTTACGGCTTGCTCGATCTAAAAGGCTGAAGAATGAGTTCAGTGAAATTCAAGGGTTTTGGAGTAAGAAGGCTCGGGAAGCTGGAGTATTGACTCAGAAGGACCTGGATAGGCTCATCGGTAAATGAAGGTTGTTTTTGATACAAATATTTATATATCGGCATTTGTGTTTGTTGGTGGTTCCGCTGAAAAAGCAATACAAAAAAACTAAGAAGGATCGAGCTGTAAACCGACCATCACTCCTATCTTGCGATCAATTGTCAAGAAAATGAAATCGAGCAAGCGAATCATGATTATTGGTCAACCCGGATCAGGAAAATCGACCCTTGCCCGGCGTCTTGGCCAGGCGCTAAATCTTCCTGTAGTTCATATCGATCACATCCATTGGAAATCTGGATGGATTGATCGCCAGGGGCCTGAAAAAGATCGACTTTGCTCAGAAGTTCATGCAAGAGAGCAGTGGATTTTCGAGGGTGGAAGATCGAATACATGGGGAGAGAGACTAGAGCGAGCTGATACATTAGTGTGGCTTGATGTTCCATAGACCGTTCGAAGCTGGAGGGTGTTTTGGAGAACTGTGAAGTATCATGGTAAGTCTCGTCCGGATTTACCGGATGGGTGTCCAGATAGATTTGATTGGGAGTTTACAAAATGGATCTGGGACACTCGAATTACCAGCCGTGAGATGATGCGAAAACTGTTTGATGCAGCCCCACCACAAAAATTAAAAAGAAAATTGAGAAGCTCCCGCGAAGTGGACAGCTTCTTGTCTGAGGTGAAGAACATGGCAACTCAGAGTACTTTCGAAAAAGGTAGTAGTCAGCTTTCAGTCCCAACGATTGAGTCAGAATGAATAATCAATGAAAAGCAGACTTAACAACACGCTGGACCTGTAGCTGGACCCGATCACGGAACCTGGCTTCGCCAGAACTCGCATCCGCCTCAAGCTCGGGTTAGCGCAATGTTCTATTTACTAAAGATTCTTTCCAAGATTGAAATCGATAAAGTGAGCTGATTATTTCTGTTATACGCGGTGGTTCTTATTCAACGACTATTTTTTAAATTTCTGCTTGCATTGGCTCAATTGATTCCTTACTATAAACTAAAATGTAAGGAGATAACCAGTGGCTGAAGCAGCAATTACCAGTAAGGGGCAGATCACGATCCCGGCCGAGATTAGAAAACAGATGAACCTTGGCCCGCAAGATAAAGTCGTATTCACGTTGTTACCGAACGGGACTACTGTGATGCGGGCGAAAAATAGATCCGTGAGTTCATTGGCGGGTTCCGTCTCATCGAGGGTAAAACGAGTTCCTTTAAAAGATATGAAAATGAGTTGATATGCCAGCGCTCGATACGAATGTTCTGGTTCGGTATCTCGTCGCAGACGATCGCAGTCAGTTTCAAATAGCAAAAGCCTTTATAGATGAGGCTGTGCGAGAGGAGGCCCTCTTCATTCCTTTGTCTGTAAGCGTGGAACTTGAATGGGTGCTGCGCACTTTGTACAAACTGGACAAGCCGACTGTTCTGAGGATATACAGCCAACTACTAGAAACTCGGGAAATTGAGTTCCATGAAGAGTCCAGTATTGAAGTATCTTTGAGCCTGTATTCGGATAACAATACAGATTTTGCAGACTGTTTACTTATCGCAGTCGCCTACCACAATAAACGAGCACCATTGGTTACTTTTGACCGAAAAGCTGCCCGGGTTGTCGATGCACAATTATTAGAATAGACCTACTATCTGTCGTATTTACTGAAGCCGAATATGGCGAGTATTTTCAAGCAATAAAAATGTCATCTAAATTTTATGTGAAGTCAGTGCATAGCGTGTGAACTTAGTGTCTCAAGTTTCGGAGTTCAAATTCAAGGAGTTTATGCTGATAACTAACTGATCCCTAAAATGAAAGCGGCCTTGTGAGTGCTAAAATGTTTGCACGCTAATACTCACATCAAAACAGACACAAGGCCTACATGAATAATGACCTAAAACGCGATTCACTGCCACCCTTGGTTGCCGATATCCTCGATGACCCTGTGACCTATATAGATAACCTTTTTGCCGATGGTTGGAAGCGATTAGGATTCAATGGATTGATTGGCAAAGCTGGGTTCTCCAAGCGCAGTGGCACGGATATCAACGAGGTTGTGTACCTGCTGTTAATCTGGAGATGGCTCAACGTGTCATCGATAAGCGTGTTTGCACAGAGAGCTATTGGCTTGTTTAGTCATGCCAAGAAAGACGTTCTGTACGACCTACTCAAGCGTGAGGACATCAATTGGCGTGAGTTCAATCTGCAAACAGCCAAACGTGTCTACTCAAAGCACGCGCTTGAAAAAGATACGTTGAAGGCGTTCGTGCTTGAC
>CALKXZ010000365.1 GCA_938003775.1 uncultured Granulosicoccus sp.
GTGCGGCGAGCCCCCTCAAAGTATTCGTCCAGTTGTTTGCGGACCTGATTGAAGGCATCCGGGGCTGGCTGCCAATGCTCCGGTGTATCGAAGGTGCGACTGCCTGTTGGGAAAACAATATGGCGAAGACCCTCCTCGTCAGCGCCTAATCGTAGGGTACCAATAGGGGAGTCGTGAGTTGTCGTCAGCACCGCGTGATGATCCTGTTAAAAATTCGTGTGGCTCATGATACCGTTGAAGTGATTTTCAGACCTTCTAAGGTTATGACCCCGTCATAGGATTGTCGTTAATTTAACGGCGTATCAATCAGGCAATTGATGAATTATCTGGACTGACAGGTATGATGTAATAAACAAGATTTGGAGAAAAAAATGGGGCTGGGAACGCTGTTTGGAAAACTATTCGGTGGCGCTGATGGTAATAGTCATAAGGCTACGGCTACTAGTACGGCTGAGGTTATTGACTACAAGGGGTTTGCGATAACAGCGACTCCGATCAAGGAAGGCGGCCAATACCGCACCGCCGGAACAATCTCCCGCGAAATTGATGGGCAGTTGCGCTCGGCACAATTCATCCGAGCTGATAACCATAGCGATCAACAGGCGGCAATCTCGCATTCTGAGCGCAAGGGCCAACAGATTGTCGATGAACAAGGCGACGCCATGTTTGAACGTGCGCATATCTGATTGTTTGTTTGCGCTTGCCCTGTATTGCGCTGGCCTGTTTTTCTCTGTTAGTCAGGCAGTCGAGACAGACAACCCGCCCATACCTTCTGCTGCGGCCAGTGCTAGCGCTGATCAACCTGACTTGCCGCAGGCTGTGCGCGTCGCGCTGGTAGATTCGGGGGTTAATTACCTGTTGCCAGCAATTAACCAACGACTGGCTCGCAACAGTCAAGGACAGTTGATCGGCTACGATTTTTGGGACATGGACGCGCAGCCGTTTGATGCGCACCCGGATGGGCACGGTGCTGTGCAACGTCACGGTACTCGCACTGCGTCAATTGTCCTGCGTGAAGCACCGTTTGCCCAGCTTGTGCCGTACCGTTATCCGCGGCCCGACATGCGCCGCATGACCGATCTGATTGAACACGCAGCGAAGCATAATGTGCGTGTTATTGGACTGCCGCTGGGAGGTAACCGCAAGAGTGAATGGTCAGCATTTGAAATAGCTGCTGCAGCGCATCCTGACATACTCTTTGTAGCGTCAGCTGGTAACAATGGCCGAGATATTGACCAACAGCCCGTTTATCCGGCAGCGCTATCGCTGAACAATATGCTGGTTGTCACCTCAGCGGACGATTTCGTGCAAACGGCACAGGGTGTTAACTGGGGTCGCACCAGTGTGGATTACATGGTGCCGGCCGAACGCCAACCTGTCTTGCGCTTTGATGGTTCGGCGGGGCTGGCATCGGGCAGTAGCTATGCGGTACCGCGCGTGGTTGCATTGGCTGCAAGGTTACTGCACGAGCAGCCGGATTTGAGTATGCCGAAGCTTGTTAAACGGATACGAAATTTATTTGCCAATGGTGTGTTGCCGCGTCAGATCGGTCAAGGGTATCTGTACGACCCACAGTTGAATGAGCTGGACAACATTGAGGTGAGCGAGCCCCGCGTCTGGTCCAGTAAACCGATCATTAAATACGGTGGTAACGGCGCTGACACTGACGAACGCTTAGTCGGTGTCGCGCTCGATGTGTTCGTGCTGGATGATCAATGGGTGCCCATGGCTGCTCGTGTACTCGATGAGGCGCAATCGATTCTTGCCGCCTGTGGTATCCAGATAATCACAGACGGCCTGCAAGTGGTAACTGGGCCGGACTATTTAAAAGACTTGGAAACAGGGGCGGCAAAGACCTTAATGGATGCCATACGGACAGGTCATCGGCGTGTGGCTGTTTTATTTGCCCGGGACACCCGTATGAATATGCCGTTTGATGCCGAGGCGTTCGGGCGTGGTAATACGCGTAGTCGTTCCTGGCTAACCAATTCCGTCTGGCTCACGCTGGCGCTGGAAGATCGTGGTATTGCGTTGGCGCATGAGTTGTTTCACGTGTTAGTCAATTCAGGTGAGCACAGTACGGATCCGGGTAATCTGATGCTGGCTCGCACAACTGGAGACAATCGACGTCTGTCAATGGAGCAGTGCCAGGCCGTGCGTGCTCAGGCACTGTTATCCGAGCTTGGTCGCGAGGAGTCTGTGCAGTAGCGTGTCCTATTGCGGAGGTTACATGGGTGTGAACGGTGTAGCACTTGTGCAGTTCATGCGCCAAGCTGCGGGACGCAAGGTGTTCAGTGCGGTGCAAAGCAACCTGTCGGTATTCATTTGTCGATAAGGCTTGCCGATAACTGTGATGTGTCGCAATTATGCTCTCGTCGCCTAGGTCAACGCCTGTCATGCCCACCATGAATGCATTCTACATAGCACGACAACCGATATTGACAGCATCGGGTGATACCTATGGGTATGAATTGTTGTTTCGATCCTCCGACAGTAATGCCTATGACCCCAGTGTGGATGGCAATGCTGCCACCTCAAGCGTACTGTTTAATGCCGTCGTAGAAATTGGTCTCGACTCAATTGTCGGCAAAGGACAGGCGTTTATCAACCTGACCAACCGTTTTTTGGAGCAGCCCGATCTGCTTGAGCTATTGCCTGCCAAACGCTGTGTTCTGGAGGTGCTGGAAACGGTGGATGTCACTGATGAAGTGGTGCAGGGCGTAGAGACTCTGCGCGCAGCAGGGCACACAATTGCTTTGGATGATTTCGTTGATGAAGAGCGTTTCGCACGTTTACTTCCGATGGTTGATCTGATTAAATACGATCTGACTCAGCACACAATGGACGAGCTTGCACAGTATTGTGCGCGTGATGTGGAAGCGGGAAGGCAATCGTTAGTGGAGCGTGTTGAAACACCAGAAGAATTCGAACAATTACGGGCGATGGGTTTTGACTATTTTCAAGGTTATTTCTTTGCACGTCCAAAGATTCTGTCTGGTTCGAAACTACCGCAGAACCGCATTGCACTGATTCAGTTGATGGCAGAAATCAACAGCCCCAATTCAACCATTGATGATATTGCTGAGATCGTGGGTCGTGATGTATCGCTGGGTGTGCGAACGCTACGGTATGTCAATTCGCCGTTAAATGGCATACAAACCACGGTCACGTCCATTCGTCACGCCACTGTGTTGTTAGGGCGAGATCTGATTCGGAACTGGGTGACACTGCTGGTTATGGGGTCTATGGATGACAAGCCCTCTGAACTGACCAAGCTTGCACTGACACGTGCACGCTTTTGTCAGTTGGTCGCACGGGAGCAGGATCTGGACGACGCGCGTTACTTTACGATTGGATTGCTCTCGTTGCTCGATGTGTTTATGAGTTGCACGCTGGAGGATGCATTGGACAACATCACGGTCGGTGCCGATATGCGCCGTGAGCTACTCGAGCGGGTGGATGCTGGTGGCGCAATGCTGAACACGGTGCAAGCACTGGAATCTGGTACGTTGCACGAGACGCTGTCCGATAGCAGTCGTGTTGTGTACTTTGGTCAGTTGTTTCAGGAGGCCAACTTGTGGGCGGAGGAGACCTCGGATCTGCTTGACTAGCGCAGTGTCATCGTTAAAGCGTTGTAGCCGGTTAACCCTCGCATTGCACTAATGCCTGGTTTCACACACATAACACCTTGCTGATGCATCGATGTGTCTGACTCCAATGCATGGACGTTAAACACTAATCCGCTCGCAATGCAGCGCTATTCCAGGTTGACAGGTGCCAACGTATCGAATTGGTCACCGGGTCCCGGATTATCTGCTGCACTGTGACCACCCAAATGATTGACGATGCCCCAAACGGCGTTAAGCGCAGTTTGAACGGCACCTTCGGCCCAGCCAGGTGTCCAGGACACATCATCACCGGCGATAAAGATGCCACGATGTTCGGTCGAAAAGTCCGATTGCATGAAGTGCGTAAACATACGGCGGTTATAGCGATAATGTCCCGGCAATGCACCTTTAAATGCACCGAGAAAATTGGGGTCTGCTTCCCATGAAATCGTAATAGGGTGCCCGACGATATGGCTGCGAATGTCCAAATTGGGGTAGATTTTGTGCAACGCATCCAGTGCCAGTCGTGTGCGTTCTTCAGCGGGCAGCGGCAGCATTTTCAATGCATCTGCCATCCAGGTATAACTCAAGCAAATAACCCCGGGTTTATCGGCTCCGTTATCGAACAGGTACGTGCCTCGCGTGAGCCGATCCGTTAGCGTCATACTCATGCACGGGTTGCCAGTTTCTGTATCCAGTTCATGCCAGAAGGGTCGGTCGACCATAACAAAAGTCTTTGACGATTGCATGTAACTGGTTCTGTCCAGAGCCATCCAGTGATCGTGTGAAAACAACTGCTCATCGGTTTCTATACTGGTTGTGAGAAGCCAGCTTTGACAAGTGGCCAACACAGCAGGCACTCGGTATTCGTTGTTGTATTGGTCAATGACGACCAGTGTTTGTTCGTCAACGCGTGAGATTTTTTTAGCACCGGATCGGGTGGCACCATGGTTAAGCGTGCTCAGCGATGTGCCAGCTGGCCAATGCGTGCATTCAGGTGTTGCCTGCCACAGCCCACGGGGTAATTGTTCTGCGCCGCCGACAATGTAGTGCTGATGATCATCAAACTCAGTCAGCACAACTCGCAGAATTTCAAGCATGGTGTTACGAAAGTCAGAATCCCACCCGCCGGTGCCGAAGCCAACCTGGCCAAAAATCTCACGATGCCGGAAACTTAACTGTTTAAAGGCATCGGAAGTGGCAATAAAGTCATAGAACGTTCGATCATCCCATTCATGCACAAGCGCGTTCCACAATTGTTTAATTGCATCGACATCACGCCTACGGATGGCCTGTTGCAATGATGAGAAATGCGCCTCCTTATCCAGGGCCTCTTGCCATGCAGCAGCCACTTCTTGAAACATATCGGGTAAATCATCCAGTGTTCTGGCGAGCAATGTATGCCCACCAAGATCAATCACGGTGGTGCCGGCAGCCTGGGTCAATGGGTTAGGGAATGGCCGCTTCTTAAGCGACAGCAAATCAACGTAGTGATTGAACGTGGTGGCAGATTCTGGAAAGCGCATACCACCGAGTTCAGCGATGCAATCCGGTGCATTAGCGAAGCTCTGTGAGCGCAGCCGACCACCCATACGGCCACTTTCGAATATCACAGGGCGTAGACCGAGCTTCATCAACTCATAGCCTGCGACCATACCCGACAAGCCTGCGCCAATGATCGCAACCGTACTACCGAGCGCCGGTTCGGGTAGCTGACCAATGCCTGCAGCACTTGTCAACCAGTCGTCATAGGCAAACGGAAAATCTGGACCGAAGGCGGTGACAGGCCTGTTTTCAATCATGTGTGCTGATTATAGAGTTCGGGGCGACGATCCGCGTGATACGGCAGATTCCGGCGGCAATGATCAATACTCTGTTGGGTTAATGTTGCCATCAGTAATTCTGGAGACTGTTGTGCGCGGGCACAGTCGTTGCCATCGGGGCCTAC
>CALKXZ010000366.1 GCA_938003775.1 uncultured Granulosicoccus sp.
GTGCCGGTACAAGATTGACCAGATCATCCAAACGGGCCGCAAATTTGCCAAATGCGCGGTACTGAGGCGTCTTATGGCCAATCATGGAATCTAGCGTGTTGATCGCTTTGTACATCACCAGTGCTGGTAATCCTCCCAGTAGTGCCCAGAATAGCGGAGCAGTCACGCCATCGCTGGTGTTTTCGGCCAGGCTTTCCAGTGAGGCTCGAGCAATGGCGGCTTCATCCATGCTCGATGTATTGCGACCAACGATGCAGCCAACGGCCTGTCGGGCCTCTTTAACGCTCTGTGTGCTTAATGACTTGTAAACTGCATGGACATGCTGATAAAGGCTGCGCGAGGCAATTAAACTGGAGGCGATTAGCGCCTCAATCAGTTGCCCGATCCATGAAGGCGACAGCAGTACCGTGATAATAGTGGCAACACCACCGGTGCAGCCTACCACCAGTAGGGTAGTTACAAGACCCGCATAGTATTGATGCCTATCGCTGTCATCGGCCTTGTTAAGTCGTTTCTCTAGCCAATTGATGATCCATCCGATCCACACCACTGGGTGCGCAATCGCTTTGAAAATAGCGCGGGGCCATCCCAGACAAATTTCGATGGACCACACGAGCAGTACAAACACAGCAGCGGACATTAGCCCTGCACCGGGTAGACGGGGCTTGATTACCCGGCGCGGTTAATTGGAATGCGACCATGACTCATGTGACTAATCATTGGCTCTGGAACACCGAAGACGTAGCCTGCAATGGCACCTGCAACAACGGCACGTCCGCAACAATCACCACCACAGCGAATGTTGTCAGTCACCAGTGTGTCGAAGTCAACAGCATTTCGGAGCAGATACCAGACCACAGGTAATGCTTGTTTAACTTGGCAGGCAAGGCCAAAATGGGCTGCAGTCTCTAGTGGTTGGTTCGGCTTGACACTCAACGCTTCGCGCAGTTTGTCGCCTAGTTCACTGGTCAGAATAGCAGCGCTGTGTGTTAGAGCTTCCGGTAAATCCGCACCCTTTTGCAGTTGTGTCAAGCATGCATATACGACACGAACTCCATCGCGAACATCATCATTGACTGAGATAACACTGGCTGCATCGAGCGCCACTGATTCGTCATAATTATGGCTGAACAACCCTGGGATGACGCATAGGGCGGGCATCTGGTTGTCGTCCATACCCGATGGATTCTGGATCTTCTCGCCCTGATTGATAATATGGGCAATCAGTGTTTTCGTGGGTCTGTCCGCGTATCCCACATAACTGCCACAGGGGCCAAACGCTGCATAGAAATGTTGGCGATGTAGGCTTGTTTCATAGGCTTTGTCTGCGGCTAGTTGACCGACGATACGCGTAGATTCACCGTAGTGACTCAGCTCGCCTGCGCGTTTGGCCGCGTGGGCGAAGTATCCTTTGGTGTCTTTATAGATAGCTGCCTCGGGGTGCCTAAACAGGAGTGAGCCAGTATTGGCTACCTTTGCAATCTGGTCTTGATCGTAAAGCCAGTGCAAACCCATGGAGGCAGCATCTGCTACTAGGGCGCCAACCAGCGCATTTTGAATAGCTGTAGTCATGTGCTGGTGCTTGCGATTAGTGAGTCAATTTATCAATCTTTGAGGATGAAAGCCACTTTCATAGTGACTCGGTATTCGCTAACTTTTCCGCCTTCGACCATGGCTTTCTGCTCTTTGATCCAGACACTTTTGACGTCCTTGAGCGTTTTATCGGCGCGTTTTACGCCCTGATTGACCGCATCATCAAAACTTTTTGTTGATGAGGCTATGATTTCAGTTACCTTAGCTACAGACATTATATTTCTCCATTTGTTCGGTGTTGGAACGGACAGTTACCATACAAAGTTATTAGCGCTAAGTACAGGCTCGGTTGTCTCCTAGATAGATCAGCAGGTGTAGTTCATACCCAGCCGCCCACCATCCACGTAAATAGTCTCGCCGGTGATATAGCTGGCCTTATCGGACAGCAGAAACGACACAACATCACCAATTTCACGTGGTTCGCCCACACGCTTTTGCGGCGTGCGCGACATTACCATATCCATGGCTGCCGGGTTTGCATTCACACCGGCCATCATCGCCGTGTTGATCGATCCTGGTCCGACCGCATTGACTCGAATATTATGCGGTGCCAGGGCTAACGAGGATGCCTTGGTCAGCTGCATGACGCCACCCTTGGAAGCACAGTATGCAGCAATGTTAGGTATGGCAACCAATGCGTTAATGGATGACATATTGACAATACTGCCCTCAATCTTTGCGCCAACCATGGCTTTAGCGGCGCGTTGAAGCGCAACGAACGTACCCGTTAGATTAACATCGATTACTTGGCGGAATTGTTCGACAGATAATGCCAGAAAATCGCCTGGTGCTGCTATGCCAGCGTTGTTGACAAGCATAGATACCGTACCTGTTTCAGACTCTATCTGATCAAACATGTGATTGATGGCATCTGGGTCTGCCATGTCACAGGTGATAGCGATCGTGTCGTTTCCCAGTGTCTTGGCGGCAGCAATGACACCTGCCGTATTGATGTCAGCCAGTATAATGTGGGCATCCAGGTCATTGGCTATCGCGGTTGCACATGCCAATCCAATACCTTGAGCACCGCCAGTGATTAACGCTATCGGACGTTCGTTAGTCATATGAATGATTCCTGCAGTTCCACTATTAGGTGAAAGCAATTGTATTCGGTTAGCGGGAGCTTGTAAGGCGTGGTAGCTGCTGTGAACTCAGGCGGTAGGGGTTCTATCTAATATTTACGAGGTGCAAGCCGCAAGGCTGTGCATGACATATAATGGCGGTTCGCCACCTTTAACCATTGAAACCACACTATGACTGACTCGGCAACCAGTGGATCTATCGACCCGATTGAAAAAGAGCGTCAACTGCGTGATGAATCCGCAGCCTGGGACACCTCCAGCGTTGAACCAGCGCTAGACTCCGATATTCCAGTCATTGATCTAGCGGATTATCTGTCCAGCGGCAGTGCCGAGTCGTTGCAAAATATCGGTTTGGAGTTAAAAAAAGCCTGTGAGCAAGTTGGATTTTACTCAATCATTGGTCACCAGATACCGGCAGGGCTAGTTGCATCAACCTTTCAGGCGATCCGTCAGTTTCACGATCTACCCATGGCTGACAAACAATCCATTTTGATGGACCGGCCAGAATCATCGGTTGGCGGTATTGGTTACTTGCCATTTAAAAACCGGAAATTGCCAGCCCGCGACACCGGTAATCTAAATGAGGCCTTTATCATCAAACAGGACCAAGACCTTACGTTGAGTCAGAATCTATGGCCAGCTGAATCGCTTCTGCCTGGATTCAGGCAAGTGGTAGAGGACTATGCGTTAGCTATGGAACGGTTAGGTAAACAACTGTTACCGGTATACGCCACTGCTCTGGGTATTAACGAGCGCTATTTTGATGAGGCATTCAAAAGTCCGTTGTACCGATTGCGTATGACACACTACCCGCCTAATCCGAATGCGGAGTCGGGTGAGTTTGGTATTGCACCGCATGTGGACACATCGTTTTGTACCATCCTGGCCCAGGACCAACCTGGCTTAACTATCTTTAGCGAACGGCGGAAAAAATGGATTAAAGCACCGGCGTTGAATAACGCGTTTATTGTTAATACCGGCGAGCTGCTTAAACAATGGACTAACGACCGTTTTCTTAGTGTTAAGCACTTTGCTAACAACAATGTAGCCACAACGTCGCGGTATTCTATTCCGTTTTTTTTCAATGCCAATTCCCATTACCGCATGTCGTGCATAGAGTCCTG
>CALKXZ010000367.1 GCA_938003775.1 uncultured Granulosicoccus sp.
GGCCAACGGTGCTGGATGTTGCCATGAAGAACAACCCCACCCCGACGACCGGCCACTGGAACATCCTCGACATCTACTCCCCCGACCGTGACGTTTCCCACGTTGCCACGCCGTGAACGTGCTCGGGTGCAATTTCGACTGGCTGTCACCTCTGTGAAGATATGCAAAGGCTGCTGGGTGAGTTGCTCGACCCAGCTAGTTATAGGCTTGAGCGTGTGGATATCGATGCCGACGCTGCGCTAAAGCGCGAATATAATGAGCTGGTCCCCGTGCTGAAACTTGATCAGACTGAGCTCTGCCGATACTTTCTCGACCTCAATGCGGTGCAACAGGCGTTGGCAGGCTACAATAACGTGGTCGAACCCTAAACCTTTCCAGTCATTTGTTCATCGTGCGGCCCAGTGGCCCAGAATCCATACATGCAGCAGAATATTCGTAATTTTTCCATCATCGCGCATATCGATCACGGTAAGTCGACCTTGGCTGACCGATTCATACAGGTATGCGGTGGTTTGTCTGACCGGGAGATGTCAGCGCAGGTGCTCGATTCCATGGATATCGAGCAGGAGCGCGGTATCACTATTAAGGCACAGGCCGTATCACTGGACTACACCGCGCGTGATGGGCAGACCTATCACCTGAATTTTATCGATACACCCGGGCATGTCGATTTTTCCTACGAGGTCTCACGCTCATTGTCAGCTTGCGAAGGGGCATTGCTGGTGGTCGATGCCTCGCAGGGTGTAGAGGCACAAAGTGTGGCCAATTGCTACACGGCCATTGATCAGGAGTTGGAAGTTATCCCGGTACTGAACAAGATCGACCTGCCTGCCGCAGATCCAGACCGAGTCGTTGACGAAATTGAGGAGATCATTGGCATCGAGGCGCACGACGCCATTCAGGTCAGCGCTAAAACAGGTCTGGGTATTGAGGATTTGCTGGAGCAGTTAGTGGTGCGGGTACCGCCACCAACCGGGGATGATTCAGCACCCGCCAAAGCGCTGATCATTGATTCCTGGTTTGACCCCTATGTGGGGGTGGTCACGTTGGTGCGGGTCATAGAAGGCAGCATCGAGCGTCGCTCGAAAATTCAAATTATGTCCACAGGGCGAACCTTCCAGGCCGACGACGTGGGCATCTTTACCCCCAAACGCAAGACCACCGACAAGCTCTCAGCAGGTGAGGTTGGGTTCATCATCGCCGGAATCAAGGAGATTGAAGCGGCACGCGTGGGCGACACAATCACACTGGCCTCACGACCAGCAGAAGAGCCGCTGCCTGGTTTTAAAGAGGTGAAACCTCGTGTGTTTGCCGGCCTGTTTCCGATTGAAGGCGAGGACTATGAAAATTTTCGCGAAGCCTTGTCAAAGCTACGCCTAAACGATGCGGCGCTGCATTTTGAACCCGAATCGTCCACGGCACTGGGCTTTGGATTTCGTTGCGGCTTTCTGGGTATGTTGCACATGGAGATCGTGCAGGAGCGGCTGGAGCGTGAATACGATCTAGACCTGATTTCAACCGCTCCCACCGTGGTCTATGAAATTCTCGATACCAAGGGTGAACTGTCCTATATTCACAATCCGTCAGAATTACCCATGGTTAACGTGATCGATGAGATTCGTGAACCGATTATTCGCGCCAACATATTGTTGCCGCAAGAGTATGTGGGTGAGGTGATAAAGCTGTGTGTGGATAAGCGTGGCGTGCAGGTGAGCATGCAGTTTTTGGGACGTCAGGTACAGATGAGCTACGAGTTACCGCTGTCGGAGGTGGTGCTCGATTTCTTTGATCGCCTTAAGTCTGTCAGTAAGGGCTATGCCTCGTTCGACTATGAATTCAAGTGCTTTCAGAAGGCAGACCTGGTTAAGGTGGATATCCTGATTAACGGTGACAAGGTCGATGCGCTGGCCTCGATCATCCATCGTGATCGTTCACAGAGTCGCGGTCGCGAGTTGGCTGAACGCATGAAGGACATTATTCCACGACAGATGTTTGAAGTGGCGGTGCAGGCGGCGATCGGTTCGCATATCATTGCCCGCTCATCAATCAAGGCCCTGAGAAAGAACGTAACAGCGAAGTGTTACGGCGGTGATGTGTCGCGAAAACGAAAACTGCTGGAAAAACAAAAAGCGGGTAAACGCCGCATGAAACAGGTGGGCAAGGTCGAGATCCCACAAGAAGCATTCTTGGCCGTTCTACAGGTGGACCGTAACTAATGCCTTCAAGCTGGGCTGACAAATTGAATTTTCCGCTGCTGCTGGTGGTCGCCACGGCCGTCACCGGATTAATCTGGCTGATCGATATCGTGTTCTTCGCACCCAAGCGCCGGGCCGCGATGCGGGGTGATCTGCCTATTCTGGTGGAGTATGTGCAATCGTTTTTCCCCGTGTTGTTTGTAGTGCTGGTGTTGCGTTCCTTTTTGTTTGAACCGTTTCGTATTCCCTCAGGCTCCATGATTCCAACATTGTTGATTGGTGACTTTATCCTGGTAAACAAGTTTAGCTACGGTGTGCGACTGCCGGTTGTGCATACCAAAATTCTCGATACCGGTTCACCTGAGCGAGGTGACGTCGCTGTATTCCGTTATCCGCAAGACCCAAGCCTGGACTACATCAAACGTGTGGTGGGTCTGCCCGGCGACACGGTGCAGTATGAGAATCGCCAGTTTCTGATCAATGGGGAACCCATGGTGGTGTCGGGTGATAAGCCCTATACCAGTCCAGTCGACGATTCCGTGGTGTTTGGTGCAATCGCTCGCGAGGAGTTACTGGGTGAAAAGAGCCACGAAATACTCGAATTCACCAGTGAAAACCCGAAACGGTCTGGCATCTTTACTGTGCCAGAGGGCCACTACTTCATGGTCGGCGATAACCGAGATCGCAGTAACGATAGCCGGTTCTGGGGCTTCGTTCCTGAACAGAACCTGGTGGGTGAGGCCAAGTACATTTGGATGCACTGGAATGAGGGAATCATCTGGAATCGCTTGTTCGGCTCAATCAAGTAGCAGCGCAAGTAGCAGCGCCCAAGTCATAGTGCTCCTAGTGGCATTTTTTGGGCTGCTTCACAACTTCACTATGTGCCAACCATCAGCCTTGTGAACTTTCTGTGTCAGTACCGGCTAACACTCTCAGGTCTGGTCCGAATCAGACGCTGTTAAGGGGGTGGGGACGTTTCGTCGGTGAGTGTTATCTCATCACTTGATTCGCTCTACACACTCTGTGCAGTGGTGCCTGTGTGCACGCCTGCAGACATCGGCTTGAGGGTATAAAAACAGATGGGTTCCAGACAGATCAACAGTCAGCGTCGTCGGCACGGCATGGATCACCAAGCTCAGCGAGGTATGGGCCTGACGGCCATTCTGGTGATCATGGCAGTGAGTATTTTTCTCGGTATGTTCGCGTTCAAGGTTGCTCCACACTATATGGAGAACTGGACGGTTACTAAAATCGCTAATGATGTGGCATCCAACGCTGAATTACTCAAGAAACCTCGTAGCAAGGTGTACAGCTATATTAATCAGGCCTACCGGACCAACAATCTGTGGGATCTGTCGCCCGAAGACACCATCAAGCTGAAGAAAGATGGCAAGCGTGGCTATATCGTCACGGTACAGTATGAGAAGCGGGCTAACTTGTTCAGTAACATCGATCTGGTGACCTCATTTGATAAAGCCACTGAGGCAACACCCTGATCCCACTACGGGTAACGTTTCACATTCATTGACCACTCGTGGCACGCGCACTGGTAAAGTGCGCGCATGGCAGATACTGGCATCCTGAGCGAGCGGCTTGCGTACGCGTTCACCAACACCGACTTGCTGGATGAGGCTTTGTCGCATCGCAGTAGCGGCGCAAACAACTATGAACGGCTGGAGTTTCTAGGCGACAGTTTTCTGAACTTCGTTATTGCGGCTCGTTTGTATCAGGTTTGTCCCGATGAGAACGAGGGGGCTCTGAGCCGGTTACGCGCAAGCCTAGTACGCCAAAGTACACTGGCAGAGATTGCCCGGGAACTAAAACTGGGTGACTTTCTGAACATGGGTGTCGGTGAGCTGCGCAGTGGTGGATTCAAGCGCGATTCCATCCTCTCTGATGTTGTCGAGTCCATTATCGGTGCCGTACTGCTCGATGCGGGACATGACACCGCGGCTAAGCTGGTCCTGCGTCTGTACGGCGAGCGGCTGGATAATTTGCCAGCGGCTGCTGACTTAAAAGACCCGAAAACCCGATTGCAGGAATTACTGCAAGGTCAGAACCTGGAACGCCCTCATTACGAGGTGGTCCAGACCAGTGGAAAATCCCACGATAGGCGTTTTACGGTGCTGTGTGCATTGCCCACCCTATCATTGAAGGTACGTGCAACGGACACCAGTCGTCGTAAGGCGGAACAAGCCGCTGCCAGTCTGATGCTGGATGCGGTACAGCACGAACAGGGAAAGCAGGCAGAGGGCCGTGAAAATTTTGATGCATAACGCGTAAACTGCACACAGGTGTTCTCTCACAGGCCAGTCCATGACTTATTGCGGCGTTGTATCCATTGCTGGCAGACCGAACGTAGGCAAGTCTACGTTGCTGAACAAATTGATTGGGCAGAAGCTCAGTATCACCGCGCATAAGCCACAGACCACTCGCCACAGTATTCTGGGTGTGCAAACCGACGGTGATCGGCAGGTCATTTATGTGGACACGCCCGGCATTCATGTCAGCGGTACACAAAAACTGAATCAAGTACTCAATCGCACCGCCTCCTCATCACTGCACGACGTGGATGCAGTGATACTGTTGGTGCAGGCGATGGTCTGGAACGCCGATGATCAGCGCGCATTCGATCTGGTCAGTGGCTCGGGCGTGCCGTTTTTTATTGCTGTGAACAAAATAGACACCATCAAACGCAAAGAGGATCTGCTGCCCTTTCTAGCCAAGATTCCTGCGCATGAGCGGCTGCAATCGGTCATGTTGATCTCAGCGCGTAAAGGTGCGGGTGTGGATGCGCTGGTCGCTGGGGTTAGCACACTGATTCCGCAAGCACCATGGCGCTATGCCGAGGATGAACTGACTGACCGCTCATCACGTTTTCTGGCCTCAGAAGCGGTCCGCGAACAGCTCACACGATTGCTATCGGCAGAATTGCCCTATGCGTTGTCAGTGGAAATAGAAACCTTTGAAGAGTCGCCCGAGCTACTGCGTATTGGTGCCGTTATCTGGGTTGATAAACAGAGTCAGAAGGGTATTGTCATTGGAAAGGGCGGTGTACAGCTAAAGGAGGTCGGCTCACGGGCTCGTTCCACACTGGAAACCTTGTTTGACAACAAGGTGTTTTTAAAACTGTGGGTGCGTGTGAAAGAGGGTTGGGCAGATGATGAAAGAGCGCTGCGCAGTCTGGGTTACGACAGTCCTTAACGCCGCTTACCTTTATGAGCAGTCACGATAGCGGTGATGGCAGCGTCAGTACCTCGATACAAGCTGCCTACATCCTTCACTACACCCAATGGCAGGAATCCAGTTTTATCGTTGATGCGTTTACGTTAGCCCATGGTCGCATCGCCCTGATGGCCAAAAGTGCTCGCGCATCTAAGCCCGTAACGCGTGCTTTGTATCAACCGTTCCGGCCCCTGTTGTTGTCCTGGGTGGGTGCTGGCGATCTACGCACATTAACGGGCATCGAACAGAGCGGTCAGGCTCTGCCGCTGGCCGATGCGCAACTGGCCTGCGGTTACTACATCAATGAGTTAGTCCTGCGCCTACTCGGTAAGGATCAACCGCAGCCGCTGGTGTTTGCCCATTACTCGTTGGCCTTAGCCGATCTAGCCACCAGTCAGCTGCCGTTAGAGGTGGTACTGCGAACCTTCGAGCTGCAGTTACTCGATACGCTGGGTGTGTTGCCAAATCTGGCGCATTGCACGCCAGATGCTACACCTGTCCAGGCCACGCGTGACTACCGGTATCACCCCGCGAATGCGCTTGCTGTACCCACCAATATCGCGATCGATTCTGATGCAAGTCTGGGCATACAAAAAGAGAAGGTTCGTAGGGGCGATGGGGATACCCGAGACGCTTCCGTGCAGGCAGATGGCATAACCCCTGATAAAGGTATCCCAGTCAGTGGCGCTACGTTACTGGCATTGGCTGCACTGGATTTTAGTGCACCGCAGGTGTTGGAAGAGTCAAAGCCGCTGATGCGTCAGATACTGCGTGTACACCTGGGTGATAAGCCGCTAAAGAGTCGTGAGTTGTTCCAGTCGCTGGCGCGTAATCAATAACATGTCTGTCGTGTAGATACCTGTGTACCCAGCATTACGTGTATCGTGCTGCTTTCCAGTGTAACGGTGTCAGTACCCCATGGATGTGTTTTATGACAGTGAATCTGTGCTGCTTTGTGCAGATCCGGTAAAGAAAGCGCAAGATTGCATCGGTCTGTATACCCGCTGGCTGGACATGAACGCCGCCACCAGACAACAGGCCATTATTGATTCAGGTAGGTCCGTTGTCCGCGTACTGGACGCACCGGGTCGCCCGGATAAGCCCAGTTTGGTGGCAGCAAAAAATTTACCGCGTCGCGGTCTGGGTACGGCAGCGGGTCGAATAGCCCTGGTGCATTCACTGGCGCATATTGAATTCAATGCCATCAATCTAGCGCTGGATGCGCTCTACCGTTTTCGCGACATGCCCGTGCGCTATGTAGAGGACTGGTTGCGGGTTGCTTCCGATGAAGGTGAACATTTTTTGTTATTGCATGGGCGATTGGCTGAATTGGGTTCTCACTATGGCGCACTGGATGCCCATGATGGTTTATGGGATATGGCCCGGCGAACCGATCATGACATTCTGGTGCGCATGGCCCTGGTACCGCGCATACTCGAAGCCCGTGGGTTGGACGTTGCACCACCGATGATCGAAAAACTCTTGCAGTTGGGCGATCACGAAACTGCCACTATCCTGCGGCGTATCTATACCGATGAAATTACCCATGTTGAAGTGGGTAACCGCTGGTTTCGGCATGTGTGTGAGGCGCGCAGTCTCGATGGTACTGCTGTGTTCCGTGATTTACTGCGTGGCGAGAACAGTGCTTACTTGCGCAGTCCGTACAATCACGCTGCACGATTGCAAGCAGGTTTTAACGAGCAGGAACTGGCGTTGATCAAAGAAATGGAAGCCGACTATAAAGCCAGTACGATGAAAAACTAAATAATAGATTTCATCGTCGGTGAATTGAAACTGGTGAGACCCTCAAGGCAGAGCCGGATGTCACGCACGCACGCATTACGTGAAGCGTTGCAGTGACAACTCAGCGCCATCCCATAGCACGTATTTTGCCTCATGCGGATGCCAGTCGCCGACAACCAGTCGCCGAGCAGCTGCGCTATCCTGGGTCGAATCCGCCGGTATGGTGTGAATGGCCGGCCGGTGTGTGTGGCCGTGTATTAGCGTGTGACAGTTATTAGCCTGAAGGCGAGCTTTAACCGTGTTTATGTTGATGTCCATAACATCGGCCCGTTTAACCACACTGGCATCGTGGCTGGCTGCGCGCAATGCCTCGGCCTGGTATTTCCGCTCTTCAACCGTTTTGCGCAGAAACTGCTGGCGCCACTGTGCAGATCGTAGCTTTGATCGAAATTGCTGGTAATCCACATCATCGGTACACAGCGTGTCACCGTGCATGAGCAATACACGGGTGTCACCCAGTGTAATAACCCGTTCATCGGCGGTGATCAGCGTTGCCCCACATTGTTCAGCAAACCGCTCGCCGAGTAAAAAATCCCGATTGCCCAGCATGACCGTTACCGAGCAACCCGATTCGCTCAGTTTACGCAGTGCGTCTATAAAACTGGCATACAGTGGTATTCCGGCGTCATCGCCAACCCAATATTCAAATAGATCGCCCAACAAGTATAGGTGCTTGGCTGCCTGGGCTTGCTTCACGAAGCGTCGTGCAAGATCCAGGGTTCGTAAGTTTTGCGGATCCAGGTGCAGATCCGCAATGAACAGGTGCGTATCTTGGCTCATGAGTCCCGATTGGTTAGGGATCTAATGCTATGGGTTAGTCGTCTGTAACCGTGACTGATTCGATGATCACAGCGTCAGTGGGGACATCCTGATGTGGACCGTTAGAGCCTGTCGTAACGCTTGCGATTGCGTTCACCGCATCCATGCCGTCAACGGTTTTACCAAACACGCAGTAGCCAAAGCCTGCTTGTGACTCGTCACGAAAATTCAGAAAGTCGTTGTCACTGAGGTTGATGAAAAATTGCGAACTGGCCGAATGCGGATCTGGTGTGCGAGCCATGGCAATGGTGCCGGTCAGGTTTTTCAATCCATTGGCTGCTTCGTTTTTGATGTTGTCGTGTGTCCCTTTCTGATTCATGTCAGCAGTAAATCCACCACCTTGGATCATGAAGTTGGGAATCACACGGTGGAATATGGTTGACGTGTAGTGACCTTCGTCTGCGTAGCGCTTGAAATTTGCGCAGGTGTCCGGCGCAGCACTGGTATCGAGTTCGAGCACGATTGTGCCCTTGTTAGTGGCTATGGTGGCTTTCATGGCTGGCTCATCGTTAAAAAGGGCAAAGTGTAGCAGCCGACTGTGTGTAACGGCCCGCCAAGCCGCGAGAAGTCTTTGGCCGTGTGTTCTTAAACGCTACGGGCAGGAAGGCAACGCTCAAAGGTGCGCGCGGCTACTCAGTGGTGCGTGCGGTTACTCAGTTTTGTTCGATCGGTTGCCGTGGTTCTCCGTCCAGCTGCGTGTCAGCGACGGTTTTCAGCTTCAGTTTCTCAGCAGCAGTGAGCTCTGCATCAGCGTCAATCATTATGGCGGAGCCGGAGTTTGGGTCAGTGATGGTTTTCGAGGTGTCGTTTTCGTCAGTGCCGCTGATAGGCTCAATGCGCGTGACTGATAGGATCACCACGGGGTCGATAGGTACATCGCGACTGAACGGTCCGCCAGAACCGGTGCGAGTCTGAGCGATGGCGTCGACAACCTCGTGGCCTTCCACGACTTTTCCGAACACCGTGTAGCCCCAACCACGCTGTGTGGTGCTGGTGTGGTCCAGATTTCGATTGTCTCGGCAGTGTGCGGACGAGCTCA
>CALKXZ010000368.1 GCA_938003775.1 uncultured Granulosicoccus sp.
GCGATCTGGCATGGCCGCGTTTTCAACGGGTACCAGGGTAGAGAGGTCGCGATCAGAGATAACAAAGCCACCAACATGTTGTGACAGATGCCGGGGAAACCCCAGTAGTTGTTGCAGCAGCCAGCTAAACCGCTTGATCAATGCATCCTCAGGATCAAAACCCATAGCTTCAAGTCGTTCACCAATGACATGTGTACCGTCCCACCAAGCCATAGATTTAGATAGCGCATCAATCTGGTCTTCAGAAAAGCCAATAGCCTTACCCAGATCCCTGATGGCGCTGCGCTTACGGTAAGTAATAACCGTTGCAGCTAGCGCTGCCCGATGACGACCATACTTGGCGTAGATGTACTGGATAACCTCTTCACGCCGTTCATGTTCAAAGTCGACATCGATATCGGGAGGCTCATCCCGCTCTTTGGAAATAAAGCGCTCGAACAGCATTCGCGTGCGCGAAGGGTCGACCTCGGTAATGCCCAGGCAATAACAAATGGCAGAATTTGCTGCTGAGCCACGACCTTGGCATAGAATGTCCTGACTACGAGCAAAGCTGACAATGTCATAAACAGTTAAGAAGTACGATTCGTAGTGCATGTCGCTGATTAGAGACAATTCATGATCAAGCTGCTGCTGTACATCATCACTGTGACCATCAGGCCAACGCCACCGTGCACCTTCCATAGTTAATTGCCGAAGATACTGTGCTGGGCTTAGCTCAGCGGGTACCACTTCACGCGGGTATTGATAGTCCAGCTCTGATAGGTCGAAGTGGCACAGTGCAGCAACATCACAAGCATTGTGTAAGGTCCGGGTAGGGTAGATGGTATGCAGTATTTGTTTGCTACGCAGGTAACGTTCACCGTTTTGAAACAGTAGACGTCCCGCTGTTTCCAGGGTACAGCCATGCTTTATACACGTGACAATATCCTGCAATGCCCGACGCTTCCGTTCATGCATATGTACATCACCTGCTGCCACAACAGCCATCTGATAACGAATGGATGCATCTGTCAGCCACTGGCGGTGTTTAACATCATAGCTACCATAGTGAAGCTCAAGCGCTAGAAAGGTGTATGTACCCAGTGACTTGAACCAGCTGAACCAGTGGTCCAGTTCGGTACGCCTGACAGGCAGATAAGGCGGTACTAGTAACAAGACACAATCATCGATACCGGCGTTCTGGACTATAGTGCGCGTAATCTGATAACTGCCCTTGTCAGCTCCACGGCGTGCAGTGGTAATGAGCTGGCAGAGCCTGGAATAAGACGCCATATTGCGCACCAGCGCCACCAGTCGAAACCCATCATCCAGAGCGAACTCACTGCCTACGATCAGCTTGAAGTTCGGTTGCTCCATAACTTTGTCATGAATTTTGCCTGGAGCCACCGATGCGTTACTGGCCAGCTCCTTCATGCGGCCATAGGCCCTCACCACGCCTGCCATTGAACACTCATCAGTAATGGCCAGTGCCGAATAGCCCAGCGCAACTGCTGTATCCACCAGCTCCTCCGGGCGCGATGCACCACGCAGAAAACTGAAATTCGAGACACAGTGCAGCTCTGCGTAGGCTTGCGGATATGGGGTTGATAGAGGCTGTATGTTCATACACTGGTATTTAATACAGTTATTGTGCCGAAGGTCAACCACAAGAGAGCCAACCAGGCGTGCGTCGGTTGGGTTATGCTTGCTAACTCACTGATTTTGCGAAACTGCTCCCACATGCTTAATAATCTGATACTGGATATCGGTAACGTCATTTGCGACTGGAACCCCGACAGGCTGATGTCAACCGCCTTCACCAATCCTGCTGATCAGGCTGAGGCATTTTCTGTGACCGTTAACTCACCAGACTGGCTGGAACTGGACAAAGGCACTATGACAGTCGACGAGGCGACTGCAAGGGCCCAGGCACGTACGCAACTTGACCCCGCCGGGATAGCACAGATTTACACCAATCTGGGTGAGTCACTACAAGCGCTGCCTGAAACCATGACAGCCATGCACAAAGCCAAAGCGGCCGGTGTGCCTATTTACATACTGTCCAATATGCAGACGCACGCCTGGGAGCATCTTGAGAAAACCTATGACTGCTTTGGCGCGTGTGCAGGTGTTGTGGTCTCTTGCGATATTGGATTAATAAAACCTGACCGCGCTATTTATCAACACTTGTGCGATGAATTTTCTGTTACACCTCAGAGTTGTGTCTTTGTGGATGATATGGCCGAGAATATCGCTGCCGCGCAAGCGTTTGGTATGCAGGGCGTACAGTTGACTGATAAACACGCAGGTGGGGTTGTCGTGGATGAGTTGGTGGGAAAAATTGTTGGGGGTGGAAGGTAGGGAGTAGGCGTTGTGCGTTACATTTTGTCGATCAGCTTTCTGGGTTTTTATGCTCTTGCAGTCCAAGAATCTGAGACAGTGGGCTACGTACCGCCAATCCACCTCTCTGCAGGACATGTGTATATATTTGGGTTGTTCTAACATCCTTATGGCCTAACTGCTCCTGCACCGTTCGAATGTCAGCACCACGTTCCAGTAAATGAGTGGCGAATGAATGTCTTAAGGTATGGCAGGTAGCCGGTTTTGATATGCTCGATGCCTTTACAGCATTTTTAAATCTGCGTTGCATCGTCTGCTCATGCACATGATGGCGTCCAATTTCACCGCTTCTAGGATTATGACTTCTGGTCTGCGAAGGTGTGAGGTATTGCCATTCAAAATCCTTGTCCACATTCGGCCATTTTCTTTTAAGGGCGTAGGGTATCTCAACCCGACCGAATCCATCGGCAAGGTCTTTGTTATGCAGAAAACGCACTTGTTCCAGTTGTAATTCAAGAGTTTTGATCAACTCATCAGGTAGAGTAACCACCCTGTCTCTTCCACCTTTACCGTTTCTTACAACGATTGCACGATAGTGAAAGTCGATATCCTTCACTCTCAATCGTAATGCTTCCATCAGGCGTAGTCCCGAGCCGTACATTAGCGCTGTTAAATGCCAGAATGGAGGCTGCATTTCACGAAGCAGTAGACCAATTTCTTCGTGAGTTAATACGATGGGAAGTTTTTGCTTTTTCCGCGGTCTCGATATTCCTGAAATTTGTTCAAGCGGTAAATCCAAAACACAGCTGTACAAAAAATTGATGGCATTCAGCGCCTGATGCTGAGTATTGGGGCTAACGTTTCTCTCCAATGCCAAGTGATTTAGAAATTCCCTGACTTCATTTTCGGCCATATCTCGTGGATGAGTCAGATTGTGAAAATGAACATACTGACGAACCCACATCGTGTAGGCTTGTTCAGTTCTGTAACTATAATTCCGAATTCGAACAGCAGCGGCTAACTGATCGAGTAATTTTTGTTGCTTGTTTTTTCATGATCAATCCATTGATCTTGGTCGGCATGCGTAGTCGAATTTCTGTATTGAGTAGCCTAGGTGGATAGGGTTTAGATTGCTGTATTTATTTTTTAGATTACTGATAAAACATACAGTTACGAATTTAATCTGCGGAATATGTTTTGTTCTGATGATATGGTGAGCACAGAGATTTTCAGTGATATCATCAGATTGTGGTCTATTTGATGTTGAACTAAACCGCTGCGCGGTAGCTGTAACCCATTGATTTCCAGATTGTGACTGTACTCGACTGCGGAGTCGATTGTTGACTGTTCAAAGGCCATTGTCGGCCTGTTAGAGGAGTCACATCATGTCCC
>CALKXZ010000369.1 GCA_938003775.1 uncultured Granulosicoccus sp.
CAAGGCGGCCATGAGCCGACGGTGGAACAATTGCTGGAAGCGGCCGCAGCGCCAGAGATCGTCGCCATAGGTGAGACAGGGTTGGATTATTTCCGATGTACAGACGAAGACATGACCTGGCAGCACGAGCGCTTTCATCGGCACATAGCCGTGGCCAAAACCTGCCAAAAGCCACTGATCATCCACACGCGGGCAGCAGCCAGCGACACCATGGAGACCCTACGCAACCATCTGGCCAGCCAAGCCGGTGGTGTTATGCACTGTTTTGCAGAGGACTGGGATATCGCCCAACAAGCATTGGATATTGGCTTCTATCTATCTTTTTCAGGCATCGTGACATTCAAGAGTGCGAAGGCTGTACAAGAAGTGGCAATTAAAGCCCCACTGGATAGAATTCTGGTAGAAACTGATGCGCCTTACCTAGCGCCAATGCCTCACCGCGGCAAGACCAATGAACCGGCGTTCGTTCGGCATACTGCTGAGTTTATCGCTGAGCTCCGGGGCATATCATTAGAAGACATTGCTAATGCAACGACCGAAAACTATTATCGATTGTTTGGCAAAGGTTGAACAACACCAACACCATAACACCTGGTTGCCGAGGTACTTTTACCCGCTGCGTGTTTCTCATCATGACCTAAACTCCATGCCGAGTGCATGGTTCACTCGCGACGTCGTATCACTTACGATTATTTGCCAACCTTATGAGAGAAATATACATGATTCAAACCATAAAGAGATTGCTGGTTGTATTCATGCTGTTTACGCCGTTTGCACAAGCAGACCTATTGCCCAGTCCGACCAACCTGTCCATTGAAGGCGATGTACTAACATGGGATGAGGTCGAAGGGGCAACCGGTTACAACATATACCTAGGCTTCGGCTACTTCGACACGGTCAAGGGCTCCACTCAATACAAACTGAGTCAATCGGGTTCGTATTGGGTTGTTGCATTTGACGACGCTGGGAATTACGGCTCACAGTACGGTAACGATGCCACGGTGGAATACGCGGGTGCTGGTGATAGCGTAACCGTGAACACATCCTTTTACTCGTCCATCGTGCAAACCACGTGTCAGAATGTCGGGCCTGGAGAATCTTGCGTCGCCTCCTGTACCAGCACATCAACGATCCTCGAACCTGCTAAATTTACGAGATACTTAAGTGGTGGTGGCTGCTCAACCTCAGACATAGTAGAAGCGGACGCATTTATTGGTCGCTTCACCTATCAGTGCACCGTACCAACATTCTCTGGCGAAGTGGTGGCACAGGCTATCTGTGTCCATCGGTAGTCTTTTGCAAAAAGATTGCCTTTGTTAAGAGCTACTATATTGAACGCTCAGTTCATTAATATGGACTGAGCTGTTTGGCTCTTTTGCTCTTTTGCTCTTTTGCTCTTTTGGAATATTGCTAATAAAAAGCTGCTTCAACAATAAATGCTATGCGCACACTACGGTAACCACCCTGCTCTGAGCATCCAATACATAACATCTGCCGCTGACCCCCAGCTCAGTTGATCATCAAACGCATTGTCATTCACCTCTGAACGTTCCCGCAACACGAAGACCGAATCACCATCCTGATTTTCTTTCTGATCGCCTCGATCAGACCTATCTTTACCCTGCGACCACACAACAAACGCAATCTGATTCGCCCGAACATTGCGTGCGGGGCAGCTTCCTTGAACACTGCGAGTACAAATAGAAATACTCGCTGCCAACTCCGGTAGTCCGACCCTAGCGGCCTCTCCTACCTGCATCCAGTCAGACACATCCCGGTTTCCATGCTCGGCATTGTCGTCAAGACTCACAGCGAATTGATAAGGGTAGCCCCAAGGATCCAGCAACGCGCCATTAACATCTATTGCACCTAAAAGCCCCAAAATAGCCGCGGGAACCAAACCGTGTGACTCGTGGCAATCCCTGGATTGTTGTGGCATTACATCCACTCTATAATTGGACAGCTCTTGTGTTGAATTGAGCAATCCAGAAGGGGCAGGTCCAACATGGCTTTGCATCAAATTGTCGCTGGCTTGTAACGGGCACGGGAGTACACCACGTGCGACAACATGCCCAATGACCTGCTGTCGCACCTCTTCTAACTGGGCATTGGCAGTTCGATAATTCCGATGATCAATACCAACAGTGAGTGGCTGCAGCGCTGAACGAGCCAGAATACCCAACACGAGTAAAACAATAGCTAACTCAACCAGGGTAAAACCACGTCGACTTTTGTCACGTGTATTCAAGAGACCACTCGCCACCACAATCGGATTATCTGAGAGGCAGCCTCAGCCGCTGATCTGTACGCAGATGACTCTACAACCAGTCGACATTCTCTATCAGTGTGCTTAGAGCAAGACTCACTCTGACGTACTTCGAACCAGGCTGGCCATCCGTTTCTGACAAACCAATGGCGGCTTGCAGGAACACCTTCTATCGTCAGGGCAGACGGATTCAGCTCACGGCATGCAGCATCATTAGAATTATCTGCCAGCCACATAACCAAAGAATCTCCACGTAATACCTCGTCAGTATTCGTGCTTTCTGGTTTCGTAATTTCTGGCAGGTCTGATACGCCTGATACTCCCAATTCTCCCGATACATCTGTAGCATCTGTAGCATCTGTAGCACCTGTAGCACCTGTAGCACCTTGACAATCTTGACCATTTCCGAATCCGTCACCATTAACATCTTC
>CALKXZ010000370.1 GCA_938003775.1 uncultured Granulosicoccus sp.
TGTGCTACCAAACAATTACGGTTCGAGGAGAAGACCTTGCAGGCGAGTCAATTCTAGTTGACGAGGGAGGACAGCTTTTCATTGAGGAAAACACGAAGCTCTTACTTGACGAATTGAAATGCAGTGGTCTGCTCGAAATTAAAGGAGTGGTGTCCGTCAAGAAAGCAACTGTGCTTGGCAATCTGGACGTTAAAAAACAAGGAAAGTTTGAGGTTGCCGACTTGGAATGTTCTGGCACGACTATTTGTTCCGGAGAATTCTTCGTAAAAGATGGCCGAATACCCGATGGAGGGCGATTAGATTCCTCGGGGAGCCGTTAGGTCCTTCAACGGTGATTGTCGCTGGGCCTGCACTGTTAGAACGCAGGATGACCGGAGCTTCACCCGCCAAGTTAGATCGCACCGTAGAGAAGCCGACAATTTCACCTGCGGTAGTAGAAAATACTAGGTCTCTACCCGTCACGGGGGTACCGTCACTGGTCCAGGAAACAACAACCGTGTTGTTCTGCGAAACCGGTAGCTCTGCATCACGGGTTCCATCAGCGAATCGTAGGATATCGGCAGCCACTTCAAAATTATGTGTTGCATTGACGCTGCCGTTTAAAGCGCTTATCCGAATAGTGTCGTTTGAGTTTTCAGTACCTACCGTGATCGAGGCGCGACCGTCCGGATCCGTCACAACGGTGGCAGGTTCGATCGTATTGCCTGCCGACGATTGAACGTTGACAACCTGGTTCGCAATGGGCTCACCATTTCCTGCTACCAAACTCATTACCAGTTCCGCCTTGTCACCGGATACCAGCGTGTCAGGACCGCTTACCTCAAGCTTGCTGCCTAGCGCGCTTACCCGTACATCGGCGTCGAATGTCTCGGCTGAAACAGTCACAATGATGTCCTGGTTCTGGAAATCCTGCGGAAGTTTAAGCGTGGCACTGGCCTCACCGTTTTCATCCGTCTCTGTCGAAATGTTTTGCAACACACCACCTGTGGAACTAAAGGTTACCGCTTGAGCGGCGACGGCATTGTTGTTCTCGTCAGTGACCAGCGCGGTGATATTGGCAACATCAGTTCCACCTGTGTTTATACTGTTGACGTTGCTCAGCACTCGCAGGTTTAGATTTTCAGGCAAGGCTGCACCCAATGCTGGCCCGCCATCACCATCCACAGCATTTCCGTTGTTGTCGAAGGTCGTCTGCTCTGTCGCTGTTAGTGACTCATCAGTGCGCTGGCCGCAAGCTGACAGTGCAATGACACCAGCCACAATTAGCACGCCCAGATATTTGTTATCCATAATCCTCGTTTCTCTCGTACTCATGGCCATCTCCTAGCGAAAGCCGCCAAAGTAATATTGAAAGCCAATCGTTGCGGTCGTGAATGCACCGTCATCGAAATCCAGCACATGAAAATTCAGCGCCGTTTTTTCGTTACCAAACAAGTTGATACCAATGCCAAACGCGTTACCGGCATCACTGTTGTTAAACTCGCTATCAATGTCTAGACGCGCCTGACCAGCCAGTACGTAGACGCCGGCGCGATCCCAGCGATAACCCAAACGCAGCATCACAGCCTGGTAGCTCACCAGTGGCTCACTGAGTACACTGCTACTCTGATCAGAGCCGGAGCCCACTTCAAATTCGACACCGATGAAATCCAATAGCTGAAGGCCTAGTGTGGCCGATAGGGTGCCAAGGCTTCTATCATTGCCGTTTACCACCTCAACACTTCCATCGGAAAACCCCGCGCCAAAGTACAGTTTGGCGGCATCTGCATGCGCAGTACCTGCCAGTAGTCCCAGGCTCAGCACCAAACAGCTGAGTAGTTTTCTCATCAACTAAATCTCCAGTTAACTGCTGCCGCATTCGTCGTCGACGCATGAGGCGTATTAAATTGAATGGCGCAGGCAATCTGAGCTAGTGTCGCCAGCGAGAAATTTGATCCCGTCGGCTGCATTCACCAAATATGACGGCCACTGAGTGTTATTCCTTAGGGTTTCGTCGTTTTTCAAGCTTTACTCAATCACTTCAACCGAACCACTTCGGGACTCGGTAGAATGAGTGCCACACCTGCTTACAGCCTTAAACCAGTGTCGACCCTTCCAATACTTGCGAACGCCATAAACACCAGAAAACAGCGACACACTGCATTCCGTTACAGACAATGGCTCACAGGCATCTGTCTGCTGGCCATTACGGGGTTAGGCGCATGCACCAACCGTACCGAGCTGGACAATTCGGTGCAAAATTTAACTTTCAGTACACTCAATGGAAATAAAATTGCGCTCAATCAGGTAACTGGACCTGTACTAGTCAATTTCTGGTCAACCAGCTGTGTGGTCTGCATACATGAAATGCCAGAAATGGCAGAACTCTATAGGCAATATCAGCCACTGGGGTTTGAATTGATCGCCGTTGCCATGCCTTACGATGCGCCGAACCTGGTGGTGGAGCTGGCTGAAGACAAACAGCTACCGTTCCCGGTCGCGCTGGATCTCAAAGGCGAGGCTGTCGATGCGTTTGGCTCGGTAGTGGGCACACCCACCAGTTTTCTGTTGGCAACCGATGGCACTTTGGTCAAGCGATTTGTCGGCGCTATCAAGTTTGACCAACTGCGCAGCGAACTCAACAAACTGATGGACATTAGCTAACGTGCTCTGGATAAAGTCGTTACACGTTATATTTATGGTGACCTGGTTTGCCGGATTGTTCTATCTGCCACGCGTGTTCGTCTATCACGCCATGAGCGACCAAAACAACGCTGCGCAAATGGATACCTTTAAAGTCATGGAACGAAAGCTGCTGGCCATTACTAACCTGGGCGCTTTGTTGACAATCATATTTGGCACTCTGCTGCTGATTGTTTGGCTGCCAAGCCTCATTTTTCTGACCTGGATGCAGCTGAAACTAGTCTTGGTGCTGGGTCTTTTCGGCTATCACCTGTACTGCGCAAAGCTTGTCAGGATTTTCCGCGATGATCGCAACACACACTCACATGTGTGGTACCGATGGTTCAACGAAATACCGGTCGCGTTTCTTGCCGGAATCGTGATTTTAGTCATCGTCCGGCCCTTGAACTAGTCAGATTCGATCAACAACGGCTGTAGTTCGGCCAACGCTCGCTTATAGACTTTGCGTTTAAAAAATATCACCTTACGCGACGGCTCCCAATAATCAACCCAGCGCCAGTGGTCAAATTCTGGTTTCGGGCTGTTGGCCAGATCGACTGCCGTTTCACTACCCAACATACGCAGCATGTACCAGATCTGTTTTTGCCCAATGCACACAGGCGTCTGATTGCGTCGCACAAAACGCTTCGGCAAGCGGTATTTCAGCCACTCGCGGGTACAGCCCAGTACATCAACATCATTTGGCGCAAGTCCAGTCTCTTCTCGCAGCTCACGAAACATGGCCTCCTCTGGCGACTCGGACCGATCAATTCCGCCTTGTGGGAATTGCCAGGCGTCCTGACCTATCCGACGTGCCCAAAAAACCTGACCGTCGCTGTTACTCAGAATGATGCCGACATTCGCTCGGTAACCCTCGCTGTCAATCATGTCGGTGCTCATTGAATGCTAGTAGCCTCTCTACCTAATATTTTATGATTCGAAAATATCATGTGAACAGACTATTAGTGTTACGGAACATACTCATGCCTCCAATAGCGTGTTAACAACGCTGCAGATGCTATGTTTTTGGCAGTGTTACACCACGCTGACCTTGATACTTGCCTCCCCGATCAGCATAGGATGTTTCACACACCTCGTCACTTTCGAAAAACAGCATCTGTGCCACACCTTCGTTAGCATAGATTTTTGCTGGCAACGGGGTGGTGTTGGAAAATTCCAGCGTCACATGACCTTCCCATTCAGGTTCCAGTGGAGTGACGTTAACGATAATCCCACAGCGAGCATAAGTACTCTTGCCAAGGCAGATCGTCAGCACGTTTCTGGGAATGCGAAAATATTCGATCGTACGCGCCAACGCAAACGAATTGGGCGGAATGATGCAGGTGTTCGATTTAAGATCAACAAAGCTATTTGGGTCAAATGCTTTGGGATCAACCACGGCGTGATTAATGTTGGTAAAAATCTTGAATTCATCTGCACAGCGAACATCGTAACCGTAACTGGATGTGCCGTACGAGACGATCCGCTCATTCTGCTCGTCAAATCGGACTTGACCTGCCTCAAATGGCTCAATCATGGCATTGGACTCGGACATTCGCCGAATCCACCTATCAGACTTGATACTCACGTATTTTGAATGACAATGTTGGGGAATTTGGCGGAATAGTCCTTCGCCTGTCGCGATAACTTTGCAGCCGCCCGTCGAGCAATTTCCCGGTAAGCATCCGAGGTTCGGCTGTTGGGCTCAGCAACAACGGTTGGCTTACCGCTATCGGCCTGCAAGCGTATGCTCATTTCCAGGGGCAGAGAGCCGAGCAACTGGATACCGGCTTCTTTGGCCATTGTTTGACCACCGCCTTTGCCGAAAATGTGCTCCTCGTGGCCACACTGGCTGCACACGTGTGTGGCCATGTTTTCTACTATTCCAAGAATGGGGACTTCCACTTTTTCAAACATTTTCAGGCCTTTGCGTGCATCCAACAGCGCAATATCCTGGGGTGTAGTGACTATGATCGCACCACTAACCGGCACTTTCTGAGCCAGTGTCAGCTGGGTGTCTCCGGTACCGGGTGGCAAATCAATGATCAAGTAATCCAGGTCGCGCCAGCGAGTATCGTTGAGCAATTGCTCAAGCGCTTGGGTCACCATTGGGCCACGCCAGATCATCGGTGTTTCTTCATCAATTAGAAAACCAATTGACATGGTCTGCACACCATAATTCTGCATGGGTTCCAGACTCTTGCCATCGCTTGATTCAGGCTGGCCAGACAGGCCCATCATACGTGGTTGGCTGGGACCGTAGATATCGGCATCCAGTAAGCCAACTGTTGCCCCTTCGGAAGCCAGAGCCAACGCCAGATTTGCCGATGTGGTGGATTTTCCCACGCCGCCTTTTCCGGACGCCACAGCAATAATATTTTTGACGTTTTCCAACCGTTTAACACCATGCTGCACCGAGTGTGCAATGATCTTGTGGCTGATGTTGACGGTTACGCCGGACAGACCAGTTTGTGACGAAACTGACTCGATGACCATAGCGCGCAGGGTATCTGCCCACCGTGAACACGGATAGGGCATGACAAGGTCAATAACCACCGATTCGCCAGAAATGCGAATGTCCTGAACCGTCTTTGCGGCCACTAGATCAGAACCCAAATGCGGGTCGGCTACCTGTTCGAGTGCGTGTTCGATTTTCTCGCGCGATACTTCAGACATCCGAGGGCAACGCTCCTTGACTTTATGTACTGTGTGAGACGGGCTGTTAAACTACGAACCAACCTGCAACTATACACGCATGCGCGTGGTACAGAACCCACTGTTTTGTACGCCTATTCACCCAGACCGTCCCAACACGATAACAAACCTGATGA